>CAYZQZ010000004.1:0-41034 GCA_964480235.1 uncultured Reyranella sp.
GCCGTCGAAGCCCGAGCCGGGAGGGGCGATCAGGACTTGCGGATCCGTCTGGAAGATCGAGGCGATGGTGAAGAACGGCGCGCCCTCGCGCACGTAGGTGAAGGCCTCGAAGCTGTTCGACATGATCATGTCGACCCGGCCCGCCAGCAGCAGCTGCCCGATATTGAGGCTGGGTCCGCCCGGGCGCAGCTCGCACTCGATGCCGGCCTTGCGGTACAGCCCCGCCGCAATCGCCTGGTAGTAGCCGCCATGCTCGGCCTGGGCGCGCCAGTCGGTATGGAACGAAAGCTTCTCCAGAGTCTGCGCCCGCACGTTGCGTGCCAGCGGCACCAGCCAAGGGCCAGCGGCAAGGAGCCCGAGGGCGCGGCGCCGGCTGAGGCGATAGGCAGTCATGATCTCGACGCCTTCCGGCCGTCGAACAGCAGCGCCATGTACTCCCACAAGGCGAGGCCTGATGTCGCCATCGCCGATCCGGACGGCAGGAAGACCGACCACGGCGCGCCGCCGGACTCGGAATGCCATTCGGTCGGAAAGGCGGCAGCGTTGAGTCCGTATTCCCGCGCGAGGCGCAGCGAGCGTGGCATGTGATAGGCCGAGGTCACCAGTGCGACCGAGCCGCCCTTCACCATGGCGCGCACGTTGGCGATATTCTCGATCGTGTTGCGGGCACTGCCCTCCTCCTCGATCGCCTCGGGCGGCACGCCGAGATCGATCAGGAAGCCGCGCATGTACCTGGCTTCGCTGTGCTCGGTCGGCCCGTCATGGTCGTAGTTGCCGCCGCTCACGATGATCTTGGGCGCCACGCCCTTCTTGAAGAGGCGGGCCGCCTGCCACAGCCGGTCGGACGACGGCGTCAGCGACGGGTTGGGATTGTAGGGCAGTTCGGGCCCGGCGATCGCCCCGCCCAGCACGACAATTGCATCATAGCAGCAGGGCTTGGCTGCGCGGGCCTCGGCGAGGGCCTGCCGCTGCAGGGGCCAGATCAGCATGTCGGCGACCGGCGCCGTCGAGAGCAGGAGCAACTGGGCGACAGTGAGGACAGCGATGAAACTTGCGGCGCGGCGGTGCTTCAGGAGCGCCAGGATCCCCGCAACGAGAAAGCCCGGCACCAGCGAGGCCGGCGGCAATGCGAGCGTTCCGAGGAATTTCAGGAAGATGAAGGTATTCATGCCGCCGACAGGATGCCGGCGGCTATACTAGACGATAACGCTTACGGCAAAGAGTACTCATGCTTTCCAATTCGCTTCCCGCCGATGCCGCACTGCGGACACGTGCAGCGCGCGTAATTCCCGGCGGCATGTACGGCCATCTCAACGTGGCCCGCCTGCCCGCCGGCTACCCGCAGTTCTTCGCGCGCGCCGAGGGCGCCACCCTGTGGGATGTCGACGGCAATTCCTACGTCGATTTCATGTGCGCCTATGGACCGATGGTGCTGGGCTACGGCAACCGCGAGGTCGAGGCGGCCGCGGCAGCCCAGCGCGAGCTGGGCGACGTTCTGACCGGACCGTCGGAGCGCCTGGTCGAACTGGCCGAGAAGCTGGTCGGCATGGTGGCGCACGCCGACTGGGCGCTGTTCCAGCGCAACGGCACCGACGCCACCACGCTCTGTGTCGTGGTCGCCCGCGCCGCCACGAAGAAGCGCAAGATCCTGGTGGCGCGCGGCGCCTATCACGGCTCCGCCCCGTGGTGCACGCCCTATCCCAACGGCGCCACGGCCGAGGATCGCGTCCATCTCGTCCACTACGACTACAACGACGTGGCGAGTCTCGAAGCCGCGGCGCGCTCGGCCGAGGGTGACTTGGCGGGCGTCATCGCCAGCGCCTTCAAGCACGATTATGGCAAGGATCAGGAACTGCCGACTCCGGCTTTCGCCCAGGCGGCGCGCCGGCTGTGCGACTCCACGGGCGCGGCACTGATCCTCGACGACGTGCGGGCGGGCTTCCGGCTCAATCTCGGCGGCAGCTGGGAAACGGTCGGCGTGCGCCCAGACCTCGCCGCCTACTCCAAGGCGATTGCCAACGGCTATACGCTGGCCGCCGTCACCGGCAGCGACAAGTTCCGCGATGCCGCCGCCTCGATCTACATGACCGGCTCGTTCTGGTGCGGCGCGGCCTCGATGGCGGCGGCGCTCAAGACGCTGGAAATCTTCGAACGCGACGACACGATCGGCCACATCACGCGGATGGGCCAACGGTTCCGCGACGGGCTTGCCTCGCAGGCGAAGGCGCACGGACTTGTGCTGCGACAGACCGGACCGGCGCAGATGCCGCAGATCCTGTTCGAGAACGACCCCGAGGTCGCCAAGGGAAGATTGTTTGCGCAGGAGGCGCTGCGCGGCGGCGCGTGGCTGCATCCACAACACAACATGTTCCTGTCGTCGGCGCACGGCGAGGCGGAGATCGACCGCGCGCTGCAGGCCACCGATGCGGCAATGACCGCGGTGGCGAAGCACTTCGGCCGTGACTAGCCAGGAGCCGATCGCACAAAAAGAAAGGGCGGGCCCGGAAACCGGAGCCCGCCCGATCTGTTCGCCGGAATGCGGCTTAGATCGATTCCTTCAGGTCCTTGGCGACGCGGAAGGCGACCTTCTTGGAGGCCTTGATCTTGATCGCTTCGCCGGTTGCCGGGTTGCGGCCCATGCGCGCCGGACGGTTGCGCACCTGAAGGATGCCGAGGCCCGTGATACGGACCTTGTTGCCCTTCTTGAGGTGCTTCACGACCAGACCGACGAAATCGTCGAGGGCGCCGGTGGCGTCCTTCTTGGTCATGCCCGTCTTCTCGGCCAGCTCAGCGGCGACCTTCGAAAGCGGAATGGTGGGAACGGAAGGCTTGGTAGCAGTTGCCATGGTGGGGGGTCCCTTTACATTTTTTCGTTTCGCCAACGTCGTCCTGACGCCCCAGGGTGCCGTTGACGCGCACAAGGTTAACCACGAATCCCAGCCCCGCAAGAGGCGAATGGGCCCAAAATGTCGATTTTTGGGGCTTTTTTGGCCCTCTGACGCAATCATCCACAGACTTCGGAGACCGTGATGGACGACAGGACGCGAACCGCAGCCGGCATTGCCCGCCAATTGCAGGGGCTCAGCCACGATGAAAAACGCCTGTCGGAGATCGCCGCCGAACTCGCCGTGTTGAACGACGCGGTCCGCCAGGCGTCCGCCCAGCGCCTCGCCTTTGACGACGAACCGGCGGCCTTCGCGAGCGTGATGGAGCGCGGCGGCAAATGAGTTCGACTGACATTGCCCTGCTCGATCTCAGCGAAGCGGCCGACGCGATCGCGGCCCGCAAGCTCACTTCGGTGCAGGCGACCGAAGCCTGCCTCGCCCGCATCGAAGCCTGGCAGCCGCGCACCAACGCCTTCCTGCGGATCGACCGGGAGGGCGCGCTGAAGCGGGCACGCGAGATGGATTCAGAACTCGCCGCCGGCAAGCGCCGCAGCCGGCTGCATGGCGTGCCGCTCGCGCACAAGGATCTCTACTATCGCAAGGGCGCAATCTCGACCGCCGGCAGCGCGATCCGTCGCCACTGGCGCGCGCCCTTCACGGCGACCGTTCTGGACAGGCTCGACGCAGCCGGCGCCGTCGAGCTGGGCTTCCTCAACATGGCGGAATTCGCCGCCGGCCCGACCGGTCACAACGTCCATTTCGGCCATTGCCGCAATCCCTGGGACGGCACACGCGTGACTGGCGGCAGTTCGAGCGGATCGGGCGCCTCGGTGGCGGCACGGATGACTTACGGCTCGCTGGGCTCCGATACCGGCGGCTCGATTCGCCTGCCCGCCTCGGCCTGTGGCGTGGTCGGCATCAAGGCGACCTACGGGCGCGTGAGCCGTTATGGCGCCGCCGCCCGCTCGTGGAGTCTCGACCATGTCGGGCCGCTGACGCGCTCTGTGCGCGACAACGCCCTCATGCTGCAGGTCGTCGCGGGACACGACCCAGAGGATTCGACGACCAGCCACCAGGCCGTCCCCGACTACGAAGCTCAGCTCGCGGGCGGCGTGTCGGGACTCAAGATCGGTCTCGCCCTGCCTGAAGCGCTGGTACCGGTCGATCCCCAGGTCGGCGCGGCCGTCCAGGCGGCGGCCGACACGCTCGGCCGCCTCGGCGCAACGATTTCCGCGGCGAGGTTTCCCGATTTCACCGCGCTTTACCGCGCCGCCGAGGTGATCGTGAAGTCCGAGGCCGCTTCCATGCACCGGCCCTGGATGGAGAAGCAGCCGCAGGATTACGCCAACCAGGTGCGCACCCGCACCGAGGCCGGCTTCTTCATTCCGGCGACGCAGTACATCGACGCGCTCCGCCTCCGCGCCCATTTCGTGCGCGAGTTCATGGCGACGGCGATGGAGGGGGTCGATGCGGTCCTGCTGCCCGCCATCCCCTTCCCGCTGCCGACCATCGAGGAGACCGACACAGAGAAATCCGGCGGCCCCGCCACGCTCGCCATGGTGGCCCGCTTCACCGGGTTGACGCGGCCCTTCAACACGCTGGGCGTGCCGGCCCTCTCGCTGCCCTGCGGCTTCGATGGCAACGGCGCACCGATGGGTCTGCAGCTCGTCGGCCGGGCGTTCGAAGAAGGCCTTCTCTACCGCATCGGCCACACGTACCAGGGCGTGACCGACCATCACCGCAAGGTGCCGACCTGAGGATCTAGTAGCGCGCGATCACCTGCGCGGCGAATTCGCGGAGGTTCTGCCGGGCCGTGTCCATGGCCGGCAGCAGGGTGATTTCGTCGAGGCCCATCGCCTCGCGCTCGCGCAGCATGGCGATGATCTCGTCCGGCGTCCCGACCAGTCCGCCGGTCGCGCGGATCAGGTCCTCGGTAATGAAGCGGCGCTCCTCCGGCGGAAGGAAGGCGCAATGGCCGTAATGGACCTGCTGGTAGCGCCTCGCCCGCGGCGTCTCCATCTTCTCGGTGAAAGCGAGATACTCGTCCCACAGGTTGCGGCAGCGTTGCGCCACCGTGCTGGTGTCGCCATCCTTCTCGTAGAGTTCCCACCAGTAGTGAAGCGTCGCCGCCGCCATCGAACCGATCTCGTCGATCACGCGGTCCGACGTCATCTTCTCGCCCGGCCGAAGCACGCAGGCATAACCGAGCGCCGCGGTATGGAAGTTCTTGGGAAACTCCCGACGGACGGCCGAAGCGCCCTGCTGCATCGTCTCAAGACTCTTCTGCAGGCGCGCCCGCGTCTGGTTGTGTGAACAGACCCGGCCATCGCCGTAGGCCCCCGCCGCCTTCAGCGCCAGCGGCCCGTCGGCCGCGACATAGATCGGCACCGGATGTTTCACGTCGATGAAACCCATGTCCGGGTGAAGAAACCTGATATCCGTGCGCTCGCCGTCGTCGCTCAGCGCGTAGTCGACTTCCTCACCGTGCAGCAGTGCGCGCAGCACGCGGATATACTCTCGAAATCCTCTGGCGCGCACCGGGTCCTTGCCCATGACGCGCATCGCCGTGTGGCCGGTGCCGATCCCCAGGAACACCCGCCCCGGCGCCAGCTGGTTGATGGTGGCGATCGAATGCGCCGTCACCGGAGCGAGCCGCACGCCCGCGACCGAGACGCCGGTGCCGAGCCGGATTCGCGACGTGTTGGCCGCCGCCAACGAAAGCGTGGCGTAGGCGTCGGAATAGAGCATCTGCGAGTCGGCCGCCCAGGCGCAGTCGTAGCCCATCGCCTCCAGGTCGATGAAGAGCTTCCAGTCGGAAATGCGCGGTACGACGGTAACGCCGAATTTCATGATGCGACCCTCAGTCGTTTCCTCGGTGACAAGCAGCCGTCATCGACCGACGATGGTCAACCGAAAACCGCGAGCGGAGGCGCACACCATGTCCAGCCGATACGACCTTGTCGTGCGCAACGGCACCGTGATCGACGGTACCGGCTCCGAGCCGCGCACGGCGGACGTCGCGGTGCAGGACGGCCGCATCGCCGCGGTCGGCCGGTTCGACGGAACCGGCCGCGAGGAACTCGACGCCAGGGGCCTCGCCGTGACACCGGGTTTCGTTGACATCCATACGCACTATGACGGCCAGGCGACATGGGATGAACGCTTCGTGCCGTCATCCGGTCACGGCGTCACGACCGTTCTGATGGGCAATTGTGGCGTCGGATTCGCGCCCTGCCGGCCGCAGGACCACGACACGTTGATCAAGGTGATGGAAGGCGTCGAGGACATCCCCGAGGTCGTCATGCGCGAGGGCGTGCCGTGGGACTGGCAGACCTTCCCGGAATATCTCGACGCGCTCGATCGCCGGCGCTGCGACATCGACTTCGCGACCCAGGTGCCGCACGCGCCGCTTCGGGTGTTCGTAATGGGCCAGCGCGGCGTCGACCGCGAACCCGCCACCGCCGCCGACATGCAGGCGATGGGCGCGCTGGTCGAGGAAGGCGTGAACGCCGGCGCGCTGGGCTTCTCGACCTCGCGCTCGCTGTTCCATCGCACGTCGGACGGCGCGCTGACGCCCACCATCACCGCCGCCGAGGAAGAGCTGACCGCCATCGCGCGCGGCCTGCGGCGTGCCGGCAAGGGCGTGATCCAGCTGCTCGACGACTTCGGCGACACCACGCCCGATGGTTCAACCGAGTTCGGTATGCTGCGCCGGCTGGTCGAGGCGTCGGGGCGACCGTTGTCCTTCACTCTGCTCGACATCTCGATCTATCCCGGCCGCTGGCAGACCCTGCTGCGCGAGGTCGATCGCGCGAACCGCGACGGCCTGCCGATTCGCGGCCAGGTCGCGGGCCGCCCCGTGGCCCTGCTCTACGGGCTGGAACTCTCGTTCCATCCCTTCTCGACCTGCCCGAGCTATGGCGCGGTGGCGCACCTGCCGCTGCCGGAAAAGCTCGCGTGCCTGCGCGATCCCGGCATGAAGTCGAGGCTGCTCGCCGAGGAACCGTCCTATCGCAATCCTCAGATGCTGGCTTTCATGCGCAGCGTCGCCAACATGTTCGTGCTGGGCGACCCGCCGGACTACACGCCGCCCGCCGACCAGCGGCTCGACGCGCGCGCCGCGAAGCTCGGCATCACGCCGCTCGAACTTGCCTACGATTTGCTGGTCTCGGGCGACGGCCGGACCATCCTGTTCCATCCCGGCGCCAACTACAGCGACTGCTCGGACGCCAACATGGCGGCAATGCTGCGCGATCCCAACACCATCATCGCGCTGGGCGACGGTGGCGCGCATTACGGGCTGATCTGCGACGCGAGCTACACCACGCACGCGCTGACCTACTGGATGCGCGACCGCCGTGGCGAGCGCCTGCCGCTCGCCTGGACAGTGCAGCAGCTCACCGACGCGCCGGCGCGCGCCGTCGGTCTCGGCGACCGTGGCCGCCTGGTCGCCGGCCTGAAGGCCGACATCAACCTGATCGATCTCGACCGGCTGAGAGTCTCGGCGCCGCATCCGGTACACAATCTTCCGGGCGGCGGCCGGCGACTCGAGCAGAAGGCCGAGGGCTATCGCGCGACCATCGTGTCAGGAGAGGTGACCTACCTCGACGGCGCCTTCACCGGGGCGCTGCCCGGCCGGCTGGTGCGCGGCGCCCGCGGTTGATCCGCCTCCCTAGGCGGTCTTCGCGCGAATGTAATTGCCGATCTCGATGCAGCCGTCGCGACCCTCCGACAGGACCGGGGCAAAGAACGGGAAGACGTGCAGCATATTGGGCCAGATCGCGAGCCGCACGTCGACGCCGGCGCTGTGAAGCTTCTCGGCGATGCGCGTCGCGTCATCGAGCAGGGTCTCGGCCGTGCCGACCTGGACCAGCACGGGCGGCAGGCCCTTCAGGTCGGCATGAAGCGGCGCGGCGAGCGGGCTCTTGGTGTCCTGGCCGGCGAGATACATGTCGGCCATCCATTTCAGACCGGCTTTCTGCACCATCGGGTCCTGCCCCGCACGCGCCGTCATGCTGGTGCCGACGCCGTCCAGATCGACCCAGGGAGAGATCGCCACGGCACAGGCCGGAAGCGCGAGCTTCTGGTCGCGCAGGTTCACGAGCGTGGCGATGGTGAGCCCGCCACCCGCCGAGTCGCCCGCGATGGCCAGTCGATTGGCGGCGAACCCCTGCTGCAGCAACCAGCGCCATGCCTTGGCCGAGTCCTCGACCGCGGCCGGAAACGGATGCTCCGGTGCCAGGCGATAGTCGATCACCAGCACCCGGGCGCCGCTCGCCGCCGAAATATCGTAGGCCATCCGGCGATGGGTATTGATCGATCCGATCGCATAGCCGCCGCCATGCAGGTACAGCACCGCCCGCCCGGCATCGATGCCGGGGGCCGAGACCCATTCGGATAGCACGCCACCGGCATCGACCTTCTCGCACTTGGCGTCGGGCGCACCGCCCAGCACCTGGGCGAGCTTCTCGTAGCGCGCCCGCGATTGCACGACGTCGGGCGTCTCCGGCACCGGACGCGACGTCAGCAGCGTGACAAGGCTGTTGAGCTGGGCAACGGTCATGGGGAACTCCTCAGACGGCGAGATTGACGGTGACGCTCTTGCGCTGGGTGAAGCTGTCGAGCATCCCTTCCAGCGAGAATTCGCGGCCGATGCCGCTCTGCTTGTAGCCGCCATAGGACATGCCGGGCGTCTGGCCGCCGCCCTGGTTGACCTGCACCCAGCCCGATTCGATGGCATGGGCGGCACGCAGGCCGCGGCCGATGTCGTGGGTCCAGACATAGGCTGCGAGACCATAGTGACTGTCGTTGGCCATTCGGATCACCTCGGCCTCGTCGCTCCAGCGGATCGCCACCAGCACCGGCCCGAAGATTTCTTCCCGCGCGAGTCTCCAATCGTTGGACCTGTCGGCGAACACCGTCGGAATGGCGAAGTAGCCCTCGCTCAGCGGTCCGCTCTTGGGCGGCAGGCCGCCGAACACCAGCTTCGCGTCGGTGCGTTTCAGACCCTCGTCGACGTAGTTGCAGACCTTGGTGAACTGCTTGTTGTTGATGATGGTGCCGATGTCGGTCGCCTCGTCGAGCGGATTGCCAATCTTGAGCGCCGTCGTCTTCTTCTCGAGCCTGCCGAGGAATGAATCGAAGATGTCCTCATGCAGAAACAGCCGCGAGCCCGCCGTACAGCTCTGGCTCTGCCGCGTGAAGCGCATGGCGGCAATGATGCCGTCGACCGCCCAGTCCTCGTCGGCGTCGGGATAGACGATCGACGGACTCTTGCCGCCGAGTTCCAGCGACACCGGCACGATCCGCTCGGCAGCCGCGCGCATCACGATCTTGCCGACCTCCGTCGAGCCGGTGAAGGACAGCTTGGCGATGCCGGGGTGATTGAGCAGCGGCGTGCCAGTCTCCTGGCCGAAGCCGGTCAGCAGGTTCAGCACGCCGGGCGGCAGGAATTCCTGGCAGATCTCGGCCATCAGCAGTACGCCGAGCGGCGCGTCCTCAGCGGCCTTCATCACCATCGTGTTCCCGGCGCAGAGTGCGGGCGCGATCTTCAGCGCCCCGAGCATCACCGGCGCATTCCAAGGAATGATCGCGCCCACCACGCCCAGCGGCTCGCGGCGGGTGTAGGACAGGACGTGCTCGCCGAGCGGCACGGTCTCGCCCTTCAGCTCCGACGCCAGGCCGCCGAAATAGCGGAAGATGTCGGCGGTCAGATTGGCCTCGCCGCGTGCCTGGGTGCGCAGCGCATTGCCGGTCTCCAGTGCGATCGTGCGCGCCATTTCCTCGGCGCGCGCCTGCAGCGCCTCGGCAATCCTGAGCAGGATGCGGCCGCGCTCGCGCGGCACCACCTTGCGCCACGACACCAGCGCCTTGGACGCCGCCGCCACGGCGCGGTCGACGTCGGCCGCCGCCGAACGCGGCACTTCGGCGACCGGCTTGCGGTTGGCCGGATTCTCCACCGTGAAACGCGCGCCCGATGCGCTTTCCACCCACTTGCCGTCGATCAGCATGCCCTTGGGCGTCACGCTATGGGTATGAGACGTCTGGGTGGAGGCGGTCATTTCTTGGTCCTCGATTTCTTCTTCGCGGTCAGTTCGCCGTACTTCATGCCCTCGAGCTTGATGCCGTCCGGGTCGAGGAAGAACACGGCGTAATAGTCCTCGTAATACTCGTCGGCAGGATCGACAATCCTGACTTTCTCCTTCTCCAGCCAGGCCTGCAGCGCGTCGACGTCCTTCCTGTTTCGCAGTTCGAAGGCATAGTGGTGCAGGCCGACATCGCCGATGCGGTAGCGCTTGCGCCCCTCGGCCTCGGCGATCCAGTAGCGCGTGCGGCCATTGGTCCAGCCGATCGTGCTCCCGTAGTCGTCGGAAATCTCGAAGCCCAGGAAGGCGAAGAGCTTGTGATAGAAGGCTTTCGATTTCTCGTAATCGCTGACCCTGATGGATATGTGGTCAATCCCGACCACCCTGGACACTGGGCGAGACATGGCCGTCTCCTTCTCCTAAGTTGAGCCCGATATGCGTCTGTCCGTCCTCGATCAATCGATCGCCGTCGCGGGTCTCCCGCAGGATCTGTCGATCCGCAACACCGTTGCCTTGGCCCAGCATTGCGAGGCGCTGGGCTATGACCGCTTTTGGGTCTCGGAGCATCACAACCACCCGACAATCGTCGGCACCGCCCCCGAGATCGTGATCGCGGCAATCGCCGCCACGACAAAGAGCATCCGAATCGGCAGCGCCGGGATCATGCTGCCGCATTACTCCGCCTTCAAGGTGGCCGAGGTGTTCCGTGTGCTGGATGCGCTGGCGCCCGGCCGCATCGACTTGGGTCTCGGCCGCGCCCCGGGCTCGGACGGCCGTACCGCCTTCGCGCTTCATCCCATGGCCAACGAGCGGCCCGAGCATTTCCCGTCCGACGTGCGCGACCTGATCGCCTGGCTTCACGACGAGCCCCTGCCCCAGGGCCATCCCTTCGCAGCGGTGAAGGCCTATCCGCACACCGAGACCGCGCCCGAAGTCTGGATCCTGGGGAGTTCGGACTATGGCGCCCAGGTCGCGGCCCTGTTCGGTCTGCCCTATTGCTACGCTTGGTTTTTCTCCGACGGCGCGGGCGGCGAGCGCGCGATCGAGCTGTACAAGCGCACCTACCGGCCGAGTGCCCGGCATCCGATACCCCATTGCGGTCTCTGCGTCTTCGCCCTGGCCGCGCCGACCATGGACGAGGCGCAGCATCACCTCACCTCGCGCGTGCTGAGCCGCATCCGACGCGATCGCGGGATTCTCGGACCGCTCCTGAACGTCGAGGACGCCGCGGAAGCGCTGAAAGCCGAGGACCAGGCGCGAGTCGAACGCATCCGGCGCGACAGCTTTGCCGGCACCGGCCCGGAGGTGATGGCGCGCATCGTCGAGCTGAAGGAACGGGTCGGCGTCGACGAGATGGCCGTCGTCACCTGGACCCACAGCGAGGATGCCCGGCGCCAGAGCTACGCCGAGCTGGCAAAGGCCTTTTAGCTACCGAGGTTCCGTCCAGCTCTCGGAGAAAGCGAGCGCGCAGGTCGAGAATGGCCGTCCCTCGCGCTCGCGCTTCCACGGTTTGCCGCGCGCCTGGATGCCGTTCATCGTCAGACGCCCGCCGAGCGCCGGCACCAGCACGGTGCACACGCCGTAGGGGCGCGGGTTGGGCGGCTGGTTGGGCTCGGTGTGGATCAGCAGCGGATCGCCGATGTCGTACCAGGTGAGCGCGATGTCGGTCTCGTGCGCGCGCACGTGCTCGGTCCAGAAATAGCGCGGATCGCCGGTCTTGCTGAAGCTCGCGTCGGTCACCGGAATCGCGGTGTCCTTGAGCTCGGCATTCAGCATTCCCTGCACGGTCTGCTGCAGCCAGCGCGCCATCGCGATGTTGTCGGAATAGATGTGCCAGCGGGCGTGCGTCAGCTCGCTCTTGAGATAGAGCACGTGTCCCGGCCCCATCGGACTGAACAGGATGCGCCAGTAGCTGGCGTCGGTCGAATTGGGGTCACCGTCCTTTTCGCTGAGACGCAGGAACGGATTCTCGCCGGTCAGGATCAGCTTGTGCGGATCGGCCACGGGCATTGTTTTCTCCCTAAAGTACCTGGTTGCGCAGGGTCTTTTCGCCCTTCCACAGCCGCTCGAGATTCTCGAGCAGGATATCGATCACGTTGTCCTCGTACGCCCGCGTCTCGCCTGCAGTGTGCGGCGTCACGAACACGTTGGGCAGGTCCCAGAGCGGCGAAGGTCCGGGGAGCGGCTCCTCGGCGGTGACATCGATCGAGGCCGCAGCGATCTTGCCGGCCTTGAGCGTGGCGATCAGGGCGGCCTCGTCCGCGACCTTGCCCCGCGCCACGTTGACGAAGGTCGCTGTAGGCTTCATCGCCGCAAAGGCCGCAGCGCTCATCAGGCCGGTCGTCTCGGGCGTGAGCGCGCAGGCCAGCACGACGTAGTCGGCCTGCGGCACCAGCTTGACCAGCTCCGCCATACCGTGGATCGAATCGGCGCCGTCCTTGCCCTTCGACGGATCCCGGCGAATGCCCAGCACCTTCATGCCGAAGGCCTTGCACAGGCCCGCGAGATGACTGCCGATCTTGCCGGTACCCACGATCAGCACCGTCTTGCCGCCGATCTCGTCCTCGCGCTGCGTCAGGTCGCCGATCATGCCGCGCCAGAACTTCTTGTGCTGATTGTCGCGCGCCTCCGGCAGGCGACGCGAGATCGCCAGCATCAGCGCGATCGCATGCTCGGCCACGGCGCGGGCATTGACACCCGACGCGCTGCACAGCCGCACACCCTTGGCGCCCAGCAGCTCCTTGGAATACTGGTCCATGCCGGCCGAGATCGACTGGATGAATTTGAGGTTCGTCGCCTTGGGAATGATGTCGTTCTTCCACATGCCCGAGGCGACCACGACATCGGCCTCGCCCACCCGCTTCTCGAACTCCTCGTAGCTCCGCACCTGGAAGCTCTTGATGCCGGTGCCGCGCTTGGTGAACTGATCCTGCATGGCATAGGCCACATGCGCGAAGCAGATCGTTACTTTGTCCTTCGCCGGAAACATTTCCTCTTACTCCCCCAATCAATCCTTGTTCGACTTCATTTCGCGCGAGCCGTGGAAGCGCGCCAGGAACTGCGCCGTGCGCGCATTCTTCGGACGCAACAATACCTCGTCGGCCTCGCCCTGCTCCACCACCTGGCCCGCGTCCATGACCACGATACGGTCCGCTACGTCATGGGCGAACGACATCTCGTGCGTCACCACGATCATCGTCGTGCCCTCGGCGGCGAGCTGCTTCATGACGTCGAGCACCTCGCCCACCAGTTCCGGGTCGAGCGCGGACGTGACCTCGTCGAACAGCATGATCTCGGGTTGCATCGCCATCGCGCGGGCGATCGCCACACGCTGCTGCTGGCCGCCCGAAAGTTCGCGCGGGTAGCGCGCGGTGAAGTTCGCGAGTCCGACCTTGGCCAGCAGGTCGCGCGCGATCGGTTCGGCCTCGGACTTCGCCATTTTCTTCACGATCACCGGCCCCGCCATGACGTTGTCGAGCACCGTCTTGTGCGGGAAGAGATCGAACTGCTGGAACACCATGCCGATGCCGGCACGAAAGCGGGCGAGGTCGCGGCCCCGTGGAATGGAGTTCTTCGGCCCGAACTCGATGCGCCGATCGAGCACCTGCAGGGAGCCCGCCGACGGCTCTTCCAGCAGGTTTATGCAGCGCAGGAATGTCGACTTGCCGCAGCCTGACGGGCCGATGATGACCACAACCTCGCCGCGCTGGACCTCGAGCGACACTCCGCGTACGGCTTCGACCGCACCGTAGTTCTTGCGCAGGCCCTCCACTCTGACCATGGCGCCCTTCACCGTCGCGGCGCCCTTGCTGGTCGACGGGCTATTGATCAACTCTGGCCTCCAGTCGTGCCGCCCAGAGCGTTAGCGGATAGAGGATGATGAAATAGGCGATCGCCACGACCGTGTAGACTTCGAGCGGCCGGAACGTGTCGGAGACGATGATCGAGCCGGTGTACATCAGGTCGGGAATTGCCACGACATAGAGCAGCGACGTGTTCTTGAGCTGGATGATCGACTGGTTCACGAAGGGCGGCGTCATGCGCTTGATCGCCTGCGGCAGAATGATGTGCTGCATCAGCTCCAGCCACGTCATGCCGAGCGCGCGCGATGCCTGCCATTGGCCCTTGTCGATCGAGATGATGCCGCCGCGAAAGATCTCCGTTGCAAAGGCGCCCATGTAGAGTGTGAGGCCGAGGCCGGCGGCAAACCAGTCGGGCATCGTGACATCGAGCACGATCGGCAGGGCGAAGTAGAACCACACGATCTGCACGAGCAGCGGCGTGCAGCGGAAGATCTCGACATAGTAGTGGACCGGCAGCGTCACCCATTTGCTCTTCGCCAGCAGCAGCATGCCGCAGACGATGCCGATGATCATGCCGCCGAAGATGGTTCCCACCGAGTAGGCCATCGTCACCCCGAGCCCCTTCATCCAGAGATGCAGGTAGTTCGGGACGAGACTGAAATCCCACTTGTAGGCGGCGAGGACGAATTCGACGGTCACCGCGGCGGCCTCAGAACCGGTCCGCGCGGAACGGCGCGAGGTCGACCGATAGGGGGCTGCCGGTCGCCAACTCGGCGATCAGCTTGCCGGTGATCCCGGCCATGGTCAGGCCGAGATGATCATGGCCGAAAGCGAACAGCACGTTCCTGTGGCGCGGCGAGCGGTCGATCACCGGCTTGGAGTCGGGATGCGACGGCCTGGGGCCCATCCAGCGCGAGCCCGGCTCGCCCTTCAGCCCGGGCAGCAGCGCCTTGGCGTGCCGCATCACGATGTCGGCATTGCGCATGTCGGGCTCGGCACTGGGGGCAGCGAACTCGGCCATGCCCGATGCCCGGATGCCTTCATGCATGTCGGCGAGCGAGATGCTGCGGTCGACCGAGGTGATCGCGCGCCGCAGCCCGAAGCCCGGGTTGCCGAACATGACGTGGTAGCCGCGCTCGGCCTCGAGCGGCACGTGGGTGCCGAGCTGCGCCGCCAGCGGCCTCGACCACACCCCGGCCGCGATCACCAAGTTCTCGACGTCGAGAGCGCCCTTGTCGGTGATGACCTTGGTCGGTCCGGCCCCCTCACCGCTGAACTCGAAGCCGCGCGCCTCGGCCGTCACGATCTCGCCGCCGCGGCGCACGAAATCCCTCGCTAGCGCATCGCACAGGCGCCAGGGATCGATCGTGCGGTGCACGTCGGGCAGCGACACGGCCTTCACCACGCTTTGGGCCAGCGCAGGCTCGATCTGACGGGCCTCGTTGCCGTCGAGGATGTCCATATGCACGCCGTGCCGGCGGCGGAGTTCCAGCCCGTAGGCCGCGCCTTCGAAAGCGGCCTCGCTTTCGAACGTCATCAGCAGCCCGTCGCCCTTGACCCATTGCTGGGCGCCGGCGGCCTCGATCAGCGGCGCATAGCCTTCGTGCACCTTCAGCAGCAGCGAATTGCGGGCCGCGGCGATTTCCTCGACCCGCGCGCGGCGCGAATTGGAGATGGATTGCAGGAACCACGGCATTGCCTTCGGCACATGGCTCCAGCGCAGCTTCAGCGGCGACTCGAGATCGAGCAGCATCTTCGGCACCTTCTTCAGGATGCCGGGCATCGAAAAGGGCACGCACGAGGCCGTGCCGAAGCTGCCGGCATTGCCGAACGAGGCGCCGCGCCCCGGCTCGCCCTTCTCGACGAGCCGGACCTTGAAGCCCTCACGCTGCAGGTAAAGCGCGCAACAGACGCCGACCAGGCCGGCACCTATCACGGTAAAGGACTTGGACATCAGTTCGGCGAGAACGAAACCGTCGACGGAACCTCGAGCCCATCCTTCAACAGCGCCTCACGCATGCGGCGCTCATTATGCCCGAGGAGGATGTTCCACTCCGACCACTTGTCGAGGAACTTCTGCCAGCGCTGGTCTTCCTCATAACGTAAGCCGATGTAGCCCGGCAGGGCGACGCGCGGCTTGGGATTCATGAACTCGCCGAGCTCCGGATTCTTCGACTTCATCACCATGCTGGCCAGCACCGTAGTGGTGAAGGCGTCGGCTCGTCCGGAAGAGACGGCCAGCGCCACGTCGGCGATCAGCTTGAACTCCACGCGGGTCGCCTTGGGCGCCATCTTGCGCAGCAGCAGCTCGTCCGACGTCCCGGTCATGACGGCGACCTTGACCTTGGGATCGTTGTAGTCGGCCCAGTCCTTGCCCTTGAAGTTCTTGCTGTTCACCGTGACCCATTCGATCCAGTAGATCGGACCGGCGAAGTCGATCGCGGTTGCGCGGATCGGCGTTGCCTGGAGGCCGAAATTCATGTCGACCTTGCCGGCCTGAAGCGACAGCACGGCTTCGGCAAAGCCGCCGACCTCGACCGGCTGGAACTTCACCTTCAGCTCGTTGGCGATGTCGCGGCCCATGTCGACCATGGCCCCCTCCCACTCGCCCGACTGCTTGTTGCGCACGAAGTACGGCGGGTACTCGAATACGCCCATGCGCACGGCGCCGTTTTTCTTGATCAGCTCCCAGGTCGAATCGCTCAACTTCGGCTGAGCGCGCACTGGAATCGAGGCAGCAAGCGCAGCGCCTGCAATGGTTCCCGCGATGGCGATATCACGACGACGGAAATTCATGATCGACCCCCTCTTTAATATCCCCTGATCGACTCTAGGACCCACCTCCGGGGTAAGCAAGTTGCGCGCCGAATCGGGCTCAGGAGAGAGTCTGAACCGCGTAATGCCTGACCCGCCCCTCGTCGACCTTGATGCCAAGGCCCGGCGTCCGGGGCACGATCACCTTGCCGTTCGCAATCGGGAACGCCTCGGCCAAGAGATCGCGTTCGAGGAAGTACTTGGCCTGGTAGAATTCACAGCCCAGCGAGATATTGGGCGTGGCGGCGATCACATGGGTGCCCGCCAGATGCGCGATTCCGGTTTCGAACATGTCGCCGCCATAGCATGGAATGCCCGCGGCCTCGCAGATCGCCGACACCTTGCGGCCGGCCAGCATGCCGCCATGCTTCATGATCTTTATGCTCACCATGTCGGCCACGCGATTGGACGCGACATGCAGCGCGTCGGTTGGCGTGAACACGCTCTCGTCTGCCAGCACCGGCGTATCCAGCGCGCGGGTGATCTCGGCCAGAGCGGCACGCTGGTGGCCGGGCACCGGCTGTTCGATGAAGGTCGGCTTGAATGCCTCGACATCGCGCAGCTGACGAATCGCATCAGCCGCCGCCATGCCCTGGTTGTAGTCGATGCGCAATTCGGCGTCGGACGGTACCTCCTTGCGGAAGCGTTCCATGCGCTTGAGATCGGCCGCATGCCCGGCGAAGCCGGTCTTCATCTTGAACAGCCGCAACCCTTCGCCATAGAGACGCTGCACCATTTCCATGTCGCGATCGACGTCCGGATCGGCAACCGAGAACGAGAGCGGAATTTCGTCGCGGCATCGGCCCCCGAGAAGCTCGGCCACGGGCAATCCGCTCGCCTGCCCCACGATGTCGAACAGCGCCATCTCCATGGCGGCCTTTGCCTCGGGGTGGCCGACCACGACGTGATCGGCATCGGCCATGAGCTGTTCGATGCGAAACGGATCGGCGCCGATCAGCAGCGGCCGCAGATAGACATTCAGGGCGGCGACATTGGCCTCGATGGTGCCGGTGAACACGGCCCACGGCGCGGCATCGCCCCAACCGGTGAAGCCGGAATCGGTTTCGAGCTTGAGAATCGCGTTCTTCACCGAGCCTGCGACGTCGCCCGATCCGTGTCTGCGCATCAGGCGCACCGGGATATCGGTGACATAGACCGTCATCGCCGTGATCTTGACCTGCTTCACCTGCAACCCTCCCCGCTTCCCCAGCCCCGCCGGATTGCCCACTATACCGCGCCGAAACCGGGAGGGAACGCCATGAACATCCGTCGCAACCTGCTTCGCCAGAAGCTCAACGAAGGCAAGCCGACCGTCGGCACGCACATTCTTTCGGCGTGGCCGACCCTGGTGGAGCTGATCGGGCACTCCAAGCAATACGATTATGTCGAGTTTACCGCCGAGTACGCGCCCTTCACCATGCACGATCTCGACAATCTCGGGCGCGCCTTCGAGGTCGCGGGCGTGGGCGGCATGATCAAGATCGAGCAGACGCAATACACGCACCAGGCGATGCGCGCGATCGGGTCGGGCTTCCAGAGCGTGCTGTTCGCCGACATCCGCAACGTCGACGACGCGAAGCTCGCAGTCGACGCGGTACGCGCCGAAACCACGATGGCGCGCGGCGCGCGCGGCCGTGGCCGGCTGGGTGTCGGCATGCGCCGCGACGTCGGTACGGTGAGGCAAGGCGGCCAGCCGGCTTACGTGGACGCGTTGAACGACGTGGTGATCGCCATCATGGTCGAAAAGAAGTCGTGCGTGGACAATCTCGACGAGATCCTGAAGGTGCCGGGCATCGACATGGTCCAGTTCGGCGCTTCCGACTTTTCGATGAGCATCGGCAAGCCCGCCCAGTACAGCGACCGCGAGGTGCTCGAGGCCGAGACGCACGTCATCAAGACAGCACTCAAGAAAGGCAAGAACCCGCGGGTCGAGCTGCGCGACCCGAGCCAGGCCGAGAAGTATCTCGCCATGGGGGTGAAGCACTTCTGCATCGGGTGGGACGTCCGCATTCTCGCCGACTGGTGGGACACCAAGGGCGCGGAGATGCGCAAGATGCTGCGCAGCAAACCTGCCAAGGCAAAGCCTGCTCCTGCGAAGGTGCCGGCGCGTAAGGGTAATGGCCGGGATGTCGTCCGCGGCAACTACACCTGATACGGCGGTCGCCGCACCGCCCCGGGCCGAACGTCGTCCGTCGCGCCGCACGCTTCATGGCGTCACGATCGACGACGATTACGCCTGGCTGAAGGACGAGAACTGGCAGGAAGTCCTGCGCAAGCCGGATGTCCTGAAGCCCGACATCCGCGCCTATCTCGAGGCGGAGAACCGCCACACCGAGGCAATCCTGGCGCCCACCGCCGCGCTGCAGGAAACGCTGGTGCGCGAGATGCGCAGTCGCATCAAGGAAGACGACGCCGGCGTGCCGATGCCGGACGGCGCATTCGCCTATTCGTGGAAGTTCCGCGAGGGCGGACAGTACGAGCAGATCGGCCGCCAGAAGCGGGACGGCGGCGAATTCCGGACGATCCTCGACGGCGACGCACTGGCCAAGGCGTCAGGCTATTTCAAGTTCGGCGGTACGCGCCACTCTCCGGACCATCGCCTCGTCGCCTGGAGCGCCGATCTCAAGGGCTCGGAGTATTTCACCATCCGGGTGCGCGACTGGGCGACCGGCGAAGATCTCCCCGACGTCGTCGAGCGGGCCGGCGGCGGCGTGGTCTGGGGGCGCGATTCCAGCTTCTTCTATTATGTCGAGCGCGACGAAAACCATCGCCCGCTGAGGGTCTTCCGGCACCGCCTCGGCACCCGGCAGGAAGACGACCGGCTGGTCTACGAAGAGAAGGATACCGGCTGGTTCGTCACCATCGGCCGCAGTTCCAGCGGCCGCTTCTGCGTCATCTCGGGCGGCGATCACGATACCTCCGAACAGCGCCTGCTCGACCTTGGCGACGCCGACTCCGTGCCGCGCCTGATCGAGCCGCGTACCAGGGGCGTACGCTACGAGGTCGCCGATCGTGGCGAGGAGATCTACATCCTCACCAACCGCGACGATGCGATCGACTTTCGTATCGATGTGGCATCGCTTGCCGCTCCCGCCCGGGCCAACTGGCGGACGCTCGTGCCGCATCGTCCCGGCACCTACATTCTCGACCTGATCGTGACCGCCGGCCACCTGGTGCGGCTGGAGCGCAGCAATGCGCTGCCTTCGATCACGATCCGGTCCCTGCCCGACGGCCAGGAGCATACGATCGCCTTCGACGAACAGGCCTATTCGCTCGACATGATCGCGGGCTACGAGTTCGACACGACGATCCTGCGCTTCGCCTACTCGTCAATGACCACGCCCGCCGAGACATGGGACTACGACATGGCGAGTCGTCAGCGCACCTTGCGCAAGCGCCAGCAGATTCCCTCGGGCCACGATCCGTCACGATATGTCACGACACGCCTCCTGGCGCGCGCAGCCGACGGCGCGGAAGTGCCGGTGTCGCTGCTGCATCGCCGCGATTTGTACCTCGACGGCGGCGCACCTCTGCTGCTCTACGGCTACGGCTCCTATGGCATGGCCATGCCCGCGTCCTTCTCCGCCAACCGCCTCAGCCTGGTCGATCGCGGTTTCGTCTACGCCATCGCGCACATCAGGGGCGGCTCGGACAAGGGCTGGGGCTGGTACCTCGACGGCAAGCGCGAGAAGAAGTCCAACACCTTCGACGACTTCATCGCCGTCGCCCGCGCCCTGGTCGACCGCAGGTACACCAGCCCCGGGCGCATCGTCGCCCATGGCGGCAGCGCCGGCGGCATGCTGATGGGCGCGGTCGCCAATCGCGCGCCGGAGCTGTTCGCCGGCATCGTGGCCGAGGTGCCGTTCGTCGACGTGCTGAACACCATGCTCGACGACAGCCTGCCGCTCACGCCGCCGGAATGGCCCGAATGGGGCAACCCGATCGCCGATGCCGAGTCCTTCCGCACCATCCTCGCCTACTCACCCTACGACAACGTTGCGGCCAAAGCCTATCCCGCCATCCTGGCGATGGGCGGCCTGACCGACCCGCGTGTCACCTACTGGGAGCCGGCCAAGTGGATCGCGCGGCTGCGTGCCACCATGACGGGCGGCGGACCTGTGCTGCTGCGCACCAACATGGGCGCAGGACACGGCGGCTCGTCGGGCCGCTTCAGCCGGCTCGAGGAAGTGGCGCTCGCCTATGCCTTCGCCCTCAGGTCGGTGGGCCTGGCGCCAGGGTGAACAATTCCGCCGGCTCGCGCACGCCGCGCAGCTGGTGCCGGCCGAGGCTCGTCAGGTGCGAACGCGAAGTCATGGCGGCATCGGCAAAGGCTTCACTGACCAGCAGCGACGGACCCAGTTCCTTGCAGAGTGCCTGGATGCGCGAGGCCTCGTTGACCGCCGGTCCGATCACAGTGAAATCCAGCCGCTGCTCGGCGCCGACATTGCCGTACTGCACCGTCCCGACATGCAGGGCGACGTTGAGTTCCGGCGTAGTGAGTCCGGATTCCCGGCGCCGGGTCGCGAGTTCCGCCATCAGGTCGAGTGCCCCGCTCGCCGCCGCCAACGCCCCGGCGCAAATGTCGGCACGGCGGCGGCCGTCGATGCGGAAGATCGCCAGCAGCCCGTCACCCATGAATTTCAGGATCTCGCCGCCCTGCCGCGTAACGGGCCGGGCCATGCAGTCGAAGCACTCGTCGAGCAGATGGATCAGCTCGCGGCCCGGCGTGACGTCGGCCAAGGCGGTGAAGGCGCGCAGGTCGGCATAGAGCAGCACCGCCTCGACGCTCTCGACCTCGCCGCGGCGGACGGTGCCCGCGAAGACGCGTTCGGCGGGATCCGTTCCGAGATAGGCCGCGAGCAGGCCGTGGTAGATGGCGCGCGCTGTCGTGGCCTTGGTGGCAAGCGCAAAGAGCGGCAGCAACTCTTCGAGCAAAGCGAGCTCCCTTGCATCGAAACCGCCCGGGCGGTCGGTGGAGAAGGAACTGACCAGCCAGGATTCGCCCAGCCTCTCCACGGCATCGGCGTATCCGACCCTGGGCGCGAACTCGCCGGTGGGAAAGATTCGTGCGAGCCAGGCGGTCATGCCGGCGGCACGCAACTCGGCGAACAGCGGCGGCTCTCCCGGGCGCGGCGGCGCCGTAAGGTCGACCAGGTCTTCGAACTGACCGGCTTCGAGCATGCCGGCGAAGGGACTTTCTCGGATCACGGCGAGATCTATCTCGGCGTGCTTGAACTCGAAGCGTGCCACGATGCCGGTGGAGCGGTCCCAGATCAGGCTGCGCGCCCGCACCATCGGGTGCAGCGTGTCCATGCCGAAGAACACCCGGCGAACGCTGATGCCGGCGTCGTTCAGGCGACGCGCGAAGCCGTCGACCAGCTCTTCGAGCGGCAGGTTGCGCAGGCCGGCGGCGGCCAGCCATGCGGCGATGGAGCCCTCACTCATGACATCGCAACGATGTCAGAACTCCAGCAGATTGTCCCTGAGATGCTTGTGCGCATACTGCCGGCGCACCAGGCCACGACGCTGCAGCTCGGGCACCAGCCCGTCGCACACTTCCATGATGTAGCGGCGGTCGAATGCTGCATTGAACAGCAGGAACCCGTCGCCGCCCACCTCCTGCATGATCTCCTGCATCAGGCCCGCGACGTGGTCGGGCGTACCGACGAAATCGACGCCCTGCCGGCTGTTGATCCCCATGGCGAGCGAGCGCGGTGTCTTGCCGATCCATTTGGCGAGCGAGGATTGATGTCCATTGGTCGTCAGATGCGCCGGCAGCGGCTCATCGAGATCGAATTGCGAAAAGTCGATGTTGGTCAGCCGCGACATGCCGGAGAGCTGCAGGTCGAGATGGCGCCCTGCGTCCTCCTGCTCGAGCCGGCGCCGCTCGCGCGCCGCCGCCATCGTGGTATCGATCACCGGATAGGCGAGGAACAGGACCTTGATTCTGTCCGGATCGCGCCCGAATGAACGGGCGAGCCGGCGTACCTCCTCGCGGAAGCTCTTCATGCCCTCGACGCTGACGGCATTGGTGATGATCGTGTCGGCCCACTTGGCGGCGAAGGCCTGCCCGCGCGCAGAGCCTCCGGCCTGGCAGATCGGCACTCGCCCCTGAGGCGACCGCGGCGCATTGATCGGGCCGCGCACCTTGAAGTACTTGCCGTCGTGGTTGATCGGATGAACCTTCGAGCCGTCGGCGAACATCGGCGTGTCGCGGTCGAGCACAACGGCGTCGGGTTCCCAGGCTTCCCACAGGCGGGTCACCACGTCGGCGAACTCCTCGGCCACCTCGTAGCGATCGTCGTGCGGCCTCTGGCCCTCATGTCCGTAATTCTGCGCCGCGCCGTCATTGCTGCCGGTCACGCAGTTCCAGCCGATTCGCCCCTCGGTGACGTGGTCGAGCGAATTTACCAGCCGGGCCAGGAGGTACGGCGGATACTCCGAGGTCGAGAGCGTCGGCACGAGCCCCAGATGCTTCGTTGCCATCGCGAGGTGCGGCACCAGCACGGCGGGATCGAGCTTGGGCGACGATGCGGCGTACTTGAGATAGGTGTCGTGCGTGCCCTTGTAGGTGTAGGGCACCATCGAGGAATCCTCGATGATCATGTAATCGAAGCACGACCGTTCCAGCCCCTTGGCGAGATCGACGAATATGTCGGGCATCATCCAGCGATCGAGATCGGCGCCCGGCCAGCGCGACCGCCAGCTCTTGGGGCCGTAGCCCTGGCTCAGGAACCAGGCGAGATGGAAATGGTCTTTTGCCATCGTCGCCTCAGAATTCCAGCAGGTTATCGCGCAGATGCCTGTGCGCGTAGGCCTTGCGGGTCAGACCGCGGCGCTGCAACTCGGGCACCAGCCCCTCGCAGACTTCCATGACATAGCGGCGATCGAAGAAGCTGTTGAAGATGAGGAAGCCGTCGCCGCCTACCTCCTCCATGATCTCCTGCATCATGCCGGCGACGTAGTCGGGCGTGCCGGTGAAATCGATGCCGTCCTTGCGCGCATAGGAACGCACCAGCTGGCGCGGCGTCTTGCCGATCCACTTGGCGAGCGCCGACTGGTGACCGTTGGTGGTGAGGGTCGAAGGCAACGGCTGGTCGAGGTCGAACTGCGCGAAATCGATGCCGGTCAGCCGCGACATGCTGGAAAGCAGGCTGTCGACACTCTTCTCCGCAGCGTCGGCTTCCATCTTCGCCCGGGCGCGCGCCGCCTCCATCGTGGTGTCGACGATCGGATGGGCAAGGAACAGCACCTTGATGTCGTCGGGATTGCGGCCGAGCTCGCGCGCCCGGCTGCGGATCTTGTCGCGATAGGCCTTCATGCTGGCGGCGCTGCCGCCGCCCTCGGTGATGATCGTATCGGCCCAGCGCGAGGCGAACTCCAGCCCGCGAGGGCTCCCGCCCGCCTGGCAGATCGGCACCCGCCCCTGCGGCGAGCGCGGCGCGTTGAGCGGCCCGCGCACCTTGAAATACTTGCCCTCGTGATTGATCGGATGAACCTTGGCGCCGTCGGCGAACAGCGGCGTCTCGCGATCGAGCACGACGGCGTCGGGCTCCCACGATTCCCACAGGCGCGTGACGACATCGGCGAACTCGTCGGCGACATCGTAGCGCTCGTCGTGCGGACGGTGTTTGTCGCGACTGTAGTTCTGCGCCGCGCCGTCGTTGCTGCCGGTGACGCAGTTCCAACCGACCCTTCCCTCGGTCGTGTGATCGAGCGAATTGACCAGGCGCGCCAGCAGGTACGGCGGGTATTCCGACACCGAGAGCGTCGGCACCAGGCCGAGATGCCTGGTCGCCGCGGCGAGATAGGGAACCAGCACCGCGGGATCGAGCTTCGGTGTCGAGGCGGCGTATTGCAGGTAGGTGTCGTGGCTACCCTTGTAGGTGTACGGAATGTTCGAGGAATCCTCGATGATCATGTAGTCGAAGCAGGCCCGTTCCATGCCCTGTGCCAGATCGACGAAGAGATCGGGCATCATCCAGCGCGAGACGTCGGAACCGGGAAAATCCGAGCGCCAGCTCTTTGGGCCGTAGCCCTGGCTCAGGAACCAGGCGAGATGGAAGGGACGCGAGGGCATGATCGGCCTTTCTGGGTCAGCCTTCCTGCAAAAGACTTGCCATCGGACGGCCTGTCATGCCGACACCTCAGGCCGACGGAGGCACCATCGTGCCCTTGGGCAGCGATGCGCAGTGGTCGTAGATGTCCGATGGCCGCGTGAACCACACCTTGTCCTTCTGCGGGTGCTGGACGATGTGGGTCAGTGCTTCGCGCAGGGCCCGCAGGCGGTAGGGCTGGCCGACGATCATGGTGTGGAGCGCGATGCCGCAGACCAACGGCTGCTTGGCCGACTGGCGCAGCAGCTCCTCGAACTGGCCGATGATCATGTCTCGGAACTCGTCGCCCGAATGGTGCCGCACCAGGATCTGCGGGCTGTCGTTGACCTCGATCGGATAGGGCACGCTCATCAGCGGGCCAGAGCGTGTCTTCATCCAGATCGGCTGGTCGTCGTTGGGCCAATCCATCAGGAAGTCGAAGCCCGTCTCCTTGAGGAGATCCGGCGTCCAACGCGTCGATGCCATCCACGGCGCCATCCACCCGCGCGGCCGCTTGCCCGACGCCTTCTCGATGGCGTCGCGCACTTCCTCGAGGAACCGCTTTTCGTCGGCTTCCCACATGCCGCCATGCCGTTCGGCGTTGGTGCGGCCATGGCCGATGAACTCGTCGCCGCGCGCCTTGAGCGCCGCCACGATCTGCGGGGCGTAGTCGAACACCGTCGTGTTGATCAGGTGCGAAGCCGGAAGATTGAGCTCGTCGAAAAGCTCAAGGCAGCGCCACACGCCGATCCGGTTGCCGTAGTCGCGCCAGGCAAAGGTGCGCGGATCGGGCGGCGGGTTGGCGACCGTGAGCAGGTGTCCCTCGCCCGCGCCGTACGCGAAATGCTCGATGTTGAGGCCGAGATAGACCGCCAGTCGCTTGCCGCCGGGCCAGGAGTAATCCTTGCGCTCGGTGATCGGCGAATAGGGATAGCGGTCGTGGTACGGCAGGCGGATCGTGTGCGTCATCTCGGTGCTCCGGCAACCTCGGCGTTCATCTTGCGGAAAGTGGCGACCGCCTCGGCGTGGAAGGCGCGCTCTTCGGGGCCGGCCTCGACCAGTGGCCGGCGCTCGTCGTCGAAATTGTTGTAGGTGTCCTGGCCGCGCACCAGCATCGCACTTACGCGCGTCGGCATGGTACAGCGCGCATGGGTCGGAATGTAGCTGATGCCGAGTCCGACGCGCCGATGTGCCGAGCGGTTGGGTCGCGAGTTGTGCACCAGGTGCGTGTGGTGCAGCGAGAACTGTCCCGCTTTCACCGCCATGTAGGCAGTGCGCGAGCGGTCGACCTCGGCGGTGAGCGTCTGACCGCGCGACAGCAGGTTGTTGGTGTCCTGCATGTCGGCATGGCGCAGCTGGCCGAGCTTGTGCGAACCCGGCACGACCTCCATGCAGCCCGCCTCGACCGGCGCGTCGGTCAACGCGACCCAGGCCGTGACATGGCAGATCGGATCGAGCGCGAAGTAGGTCGCGTCCTGGTGCCAGCTGACATAGGCGCCGGTGCCGGGGTCCTTCGGCCAGACCGAGAGATGGAACAGGCGGATATTCGGTCCGATCAGGTCCTCGACGGCGTCGAGAACCTGCGGGGAATGAACGATCTCGTCGACCCAGGGAAACAGGAGGTGCGGCTTGAAATTATGGCCGCGGGTCATCTTCTGGCCTTCGGCGCGCTCGAACGCTATCAGCCGCTCGTGCCAGTTGGCCGCTTGCTCGGGCGTGAAGGCATCGACCGGACAGACATAGCCGTCGCGCTCGTACTGGGCGATCTGGGCCTCGGTGAGCTTCCTGCCCATGTCAGTGCGCCGTCCAGCCGCCGTCGACGAACAGGAGATGGCCGGTCACGAACGAGGAATCGTCGCAAGCCAGGAACAGGGCGGCCTTCGCGACCTCCTCGGGCTGGCCGATCCGGCCCATCGGATGGCGTTCGTTCCAGTAGGCCCGCATCTTGTCGGGATCGGCGTAGCGCTTGAGCGATCTTGCGGGCATCGGCGTGTCGATCACGCCGGGCATCAGCGCATTCACACGGATGCCCTGTTTCGCATGGTCGACTGCCATGGTCTTGGTGAACGACGCGATCGCGCCCTTCGAGGCGACATAGGCCGCATTCCGGCCCGGACTCGACTGGGCGAGTTGCGAGCCGATGGTGATGATGGCACCGGACTTCGCCGCGATCATGTGCTGGATGGCGTAGTGGATCCAGAGGAACGTGCCCTTTACGTTGACGTCGAAGGTGCGATCCCACGCCGCCTCGTCGATCGCATCGACGGTGCCGCCGGTCGACATGCCGGCTGCGGTCATCAGCACGTCGATGCGGCCCCATTTCTCCATGACCCTGGCCACGCCGGCGCGCGCCTGGGCGTCGCTGCTGACATCGGCTGGGATGGTGATGGCATCGAGGCCGGCCGCTACCCCGGCCAGCCCCTCTTCGCTTTGATCGACGAGTGCCAGCTTCGCGCCTTCAGCCGCGAAAAGCCGCGCCGTGGCAGCACCGATTCCCGAGGCACCGCCGGTGATGATCGCAACCTTGTCCTTGAGCTTCATGGCGCAAGCTTAGCTCAGTGGCGTGCGCCCTCCAAAGTGCGCTAAGGCAGCGCGCCGTGCCGCGTTCCGAATCCCCGCGTTCTTCGCCCACATTTGCCATCGTCCTGCTGTCGATGGCGGCGTTCGCGTCGGCGGCGAATATGCGGGTGATCGACCCGCTTCTGATCCAGCTGAGTGTGGAATTCGGTGTCACGGTCGGGCAGGCCTCGATCGCCGCGACGCTGTTTCTCTTCGCGAACGGTGTTTTCGTTCTCGTGCACGGCCCGTTCGGCGACCGCTACGGCAAGATGCCGGTCGTCGCCATCGCCTGCCTCGCCGCCGCCCTGTGCTGTGCGCTCAGCGCGCTCGCCACGTCGCTCGCCATGCTGGCGGCGGCGCACTTCCTCACCGGCGTCACTTCATCGGCGATCATCCCGCTCGCCATCGCCTGGCTGGGCGACAACGTGCCTTACGACAGGCGGCAAGCCACTCTGGCCCGCTTCCTCACCGGCCAGACCCTGGGGCTGATGACCGGCGCGGCGATGGGTGGCGCGCTGGGCGACTGGCTGGGATGGCGCATGGTGTTCTGGGTGCTGGCCGCGATCTATGTCGTGGCTGGCGCCGCGCTGTTCGCGGTGATGCGCGCGCGGCCCGAACTGGCGCGAGCCGGCGCCCGGGCCGCGGGCTCGATGGTGGCCCAGATGCTCGGTGTCCTCCGGAAGCGCTGGGCGCTCACCGTTATCGTGGTCGTGGCGCTCGAAGGCGGTGTGTTCTGGGGCGCTTTCACCTTCGTCGGCGCCGACCTGCACCAGCGCTTCGGCCTGGGCTTTGCGGCCGTCGGCCTTGCCGTGGCGGCGTTTGGTGCCGGCGGCTTCATCTACGTCACGGTGGCGCCGCACCTTGTACGCCTGCTCGGCGAGCGCGGCCTGGTGCTGTGGGGCGGCTGTGGCCTCGGCCTCGCCTTCGCGATCCTGGCCCTAGCGCCGGACGTGAGCGTGGCTTTCGCCGCCATCGTGATGTGCGGCATCACCTTCTACATGCTGCACAACACGCTGCAGACCCACGGCACGCAGATGGCACCCGAGGTGCGCGGTTCGGCGCTGGCGCTGTTCGCGCTCTGCCTGTTCGTCGGCCAGGCCGTGGGCGTGCCGGTCGCGGCGCCGGTGGTCGACCGCTGGGGCGCCGTGCCGATCTTCTGGTTCGCAGCGATCTTCCTGCCGGTGCTCGCGCTCTACTTCGCCGCCGCCCTCAAGGCGAGGCGATTTTCACATTGACATATAATGCGTATTACGCAATATTGAAGTCTGGGGACCCGGACCCTGGGCGCAGATCACCTACGCCTGAAGCGCGGGGGCCACAGGAGACGCCGGACAAGCCGAACAGGCGGAGGGCCGGATCGAGTGTGGTACGAGGATTCGCATTCGTTTCAGCCCTGTGGGCAACAAAGGCGATTCCTCGCGAGGTTTTTTTGTATTTTTGTCATCCTGAGCATCGCAAAGGATCCAGCGGATCGACTGAAGGCCTTGTTGCGGCCTCAGGTCCTTTGCTTCGCTCAGGGCGACAACCCTATCCTCTCCTCCCGGTGTCACCGTCAGACTGGCGGGCGTGCGGCCGTTCTCGCCAGATTCCCGTCATTCTGGCAGTCACTAAAAGTGACCGTTAGATTCCCGTCAGACTGACGGGGCCACACCGTTAGGCGGCCCCCTTTAGGCGACAGGCGGCACGCGGAACTGATAGGGCTCCTCGAGCGACTTGATATCGTCAGCCGACAACGTGACCTCCGTCGCCTGCGCCGCTGAGTTGAGCTGATCGAGGCTGGTCGCACCGATGATCGGCGAGGCCATGTAGGGCTTCGACAGCATCCAGGCCAGCGCCGCCTGGGCCGGCGAGCAGTTCCGGCCGGCCGCGACCTTCTTCAGGCGCTCGGCGACCTCCCAGTCGCAATCGCGATAGGAGTCGGGCTTCACATTGGCATCGTTCTTCGAGCGCTCGGTGGCGCCGCCACCTTCCTTGGCGCGATTGGCCGCGAGAAAGCCGCGCGCCAGCGGCGAGTACGGGATCAGGCCGACGCCCTGCTCGAGGCAGAGCGGGTTCATCTCCTTCTCTTCCTCGCGCGCGATCAGATTGTAGAGGTTCTGCATCGCAATCGGCTTCGCATAGCCCTTCCAGTCCGCGAGCATGCACATCTGCGCGAACTTGTAGGCCGGCATGGTCGAGCCGCCGATGTAGCGCACCTTCCCCGATTTCACGATCTGGTCGAGCGTGTACATCGTCTCTTCCATCGGCGTGTAGGGGTCGAGCCGGTGGACCTGGTAGACGTCGATATAGTCGGTCTGCAGGCGCTTGAGCTGCTCGTCGACCGCCGACATCAGGTGCTTGCGGCCGGTGCCTTGGTCGTTCTGCGACGGGCTCATGCGGATGCCGACCTTGGTCGAGATCACGAGATCCTCGCGCTTAGCCATCTTCATCAGGGTAGCGCCCATGATCTCTTCGGAGCGCCCCGCATTGTAGGCGTCGGCGGTGTCGAAGAAGGTGATGCCGACATCGAGCGCCCGCCTGAAGTAGGCCGGCGCTTCGTCCTCGTCGAATTTGCCCCAGCCGCGGCGGCCCTTGGCGCCCCACGAATTGCCACCGAGGCAGATGCGGCTGACGATCAGGCCTGAGCGGCCGAGCGGTCCGTACTTCATCGAGAAATCCCCCTTGCTGGCCGCACCCTACGGCACCAATTTGATGGCATGAAAGTGCTGATCGAATATTGCGGCGCTTGAGGCTACAAGCCGCAGGCCCTCCGTGTGAGGGATAGCCTCCAGAAGCAGGGCGTTGCCGACATCGAGCTTCGCCCCGGCAAATCAGGCCAGTTCGACGTCACCGTCGATGGCACGCTGAGATACACGCGCACCAGGACCGGGCGCTTCCCAACCGACGCCGAGATCGAGGATCTGCTCTAGATCTACTTGAGCACTTCCTTGTTCACGACATTGGCGGCGTTGATGCGGCCGTCAAACACCGAGAGCACGTTCTCGATGGTGGCGACAGCCATGCGCTCGTTCGCCTCCTTGGTGACGCCGGCCATGTGCGGGCTGAAGATCACGTTCTCGAGCTGGAACAGCTTGTTGTTCGGATCGGGCGGCTCGCGGTCGAGCACGTCGAGCCCCGCGCCGCGCAGCTTGCCGGTGGTCAGCGCCTTGTAGAGCGCCTCCTCGTTGACGATGCCGCCGCGCGCGGTGTTGACCAGGAACGCGTCGGGCTTCATCAGCCCGAGCGTCTCGGCGTTGAACAGGTCGATCGTCTCGGGCATGCGCGGGCAGTGCACCGACACGAAGTCGACCTTCGGCAGGATGGCCTTGAGGTCGGTGACCTTCTTCGCCCCGGCCTTCTCGATGTCGGCCGCGGAGATGTTCGGATCGAGCACGTAGGTGTCCATCTCGAAGGCCACGGCGCGCTTGACGGTACGCGAGCCGATGCGGCCCATGCCGACCACCAGGATCGACTTGCCGGCGACGTCCGACGGCAGGTCGTTCAGGCGCTCGGCGGTCCACACATTGGTGCGCACGATGCGGTCCATCTTCTTCACCAGGCGGGCCGAGGCGAGCAGCATGTACATGGCGTGCTCGGCGACCGAGACCGAGTTGGCGATGCCGGTGGTCATCAGCGGGATCTTGCGCTTGTTGAGCGCCGGCACTTCAACCGCGTCGAAGCCGACGCCGAGGCGGGCCACCACCATCATCTCGGGCGAGACGTCGAGCTCGGCCTGTCGGTAGGGCGTGCCGCCCAGGGTGACGGCGTGCGCGTCCTTGAGCTTGGCGTGGTAGTGCGCCGCCACGTCCTTGAGCCCCAGGATCTCGTAGTCGACGTCGTCGCGCTTCTTCAGCACCTCAAGGCCGGCCGGCGGCATCCAGCCGACGATCAGGATCTTCTTGCGGTTCTTGCCGCTCGGAGGCGTCGCCATCGTTTCCTACTCCTGGTGAAAGCTCGAAGCGCGGCGATCCTAGGGCGTGGACCGCGGCAAGGCCAGACGACCGGTCCGCATGCCGGTTGAACCGACAGAGGGGCCGCCTAGCTGGGCAGGTAGTTGAGCGGCAGGCGGGTCGTCGACTTGATCTCCTCCATGGCGAACATCGAGGTCACGTCCGACAGTTCGACCTTGGCGATCAGGCGCTTGTAGAAGGCGTCGTAGGCGTCGATGTCGGGCAGCGCCAGCCGGATCAGGTAGTCGATCTCGCCGGACATGCGGTAGCAGTCCATCACCTCGGGGAACGACGCCACGGCCTTGGCAAAGCGGGTCAGCCACTGCGCATTGTGCTGCGCGGTGCGCACTGCCACGAACACCGTAACGCCGGCATTGAGCGCGCGCCGGTCGAGCAGGGCCACGCGGGCACGGATGATGCCCTCCTCCTGCAGCCGGTTGATCCGCCGCCAGCACGGCGTGGTCGACAGGCCGACCCGGCGCGCGATCTCGGCCAGGGCCATGTCGGCATCGTCCTGCAGGCAATCGAGAATCTTGCGGTCGAAGGAATCGAGCGAATATTTCGCGGCCATTGGCCCTCTCTTGGAATCTATTTCTCAATTCATGGTCATAAGGCGCAAAACTGGCAAGCCGTTTCCCAGGGCGGCCGGTAGAATTGCTACATGTTCCGTCGCTTCACCGATCACCCTGCCTCGGTCAACGAAACCTACTTCCAGCATATGGGCATGGCCTTCGGCTTCGGCGGGCGCATGTTGCTGGGCAGCCTCGCCTGCTTCGTGCATGCTTTCTTTCCATGGCTTTGTGTGACCCGCGGCAGCGACACGATCCGCCAACTCCATCACCGCATGGTGACGCATCGCGTAGTTCGGCCTGCCGCTCACCCCGCTTCCACCGCCTCCTCGCCCTCCTCGGTCGCCGCCGGCGCAGCGGACTAGCCGGTCGCGGGACCGCTCTCCCGACCGTTTTCCGGGCGCTTCTCCTCGCCCTTGCCGCCACGCCGGCGGCGGCCCAGGAGACATCGATGGTACCCGTCACGGTGGACGGCGAGCAGGTCAGGCTCGCGGTCATCACCTACAAGCCGGCCGGCAACGGACCCTTCCCGACCTTGATCTTCCATCACGGCTCGACCGGACGCGGCACCGATCCCGCGCTGTTCGCGCGGCCGTATAACCCCAAGGTGACGGCCGACTGGTTCGTGGCGCGCGGCTGGGCCGTGATGCTGCCCGCGCGGCGCGGCCGCGGCGGCTCGGAAGGCCGCTACGACGAGGGCTTCGATACCAACCGCTCCTACGGTTACACCTGCGAAACCAGCCTCTCGCTCGCCGGCGCCGACCGTACGCTGCGCGACATCGAGGCAGTGACGCCCCTCCTGCTCGCCCTGCCCTTTGTCGACCGCAGCCGTGTCGCCGTCGGCGGCCAGTCGCGCGGCGGCATCCTGTCGGTCGCCTGGAGCGGCAAGCACCCGGAGATGCGCGCCGTGATCAACTTCGTCGGCGGATGGATGGGCGCGGCTTGCTCGACCGCCAGCACGATCAACCGCGCGCTGTTCACGCGCGGCGCCGGCTATGGCAAGCCCAGCTTGTGGCTCTATGGTGACAGCGATCCCTACTATCCGTTGTCGCACAGCCGCTCGAACTTCGAAGCCTACCAGGCGGCCGGCGGCAAGGGCACGTTCAACGATTACAAGCCCGCCGGCGTGCAGAACGGCCACGGCATCTCGTTCAACCCGGCGATCTGGTCCTCGACCATGGAGGCCTACCTTGCCCAGCAGGGTTTGCCGGCCAGAACCAACTAGCGGCCGTCGGCCTCCCAGTCGCCGTCCTCGGCTTTGTGCAACTGCCGCTTCACCGCCGCCCAAGCGATGCGATGGGCGATCTCTTCCTGGCGGGTGTCGCGCGCATAGGTCTTCCAGGCGTGGTTGAATGCCTCAAGGTAGACGCTCTGCGCGGCCGGCGGCAGATGATGACGCACCGCGGACGGGAGCTTGTCGTTGGACGAATAGGGCATACATGAATTCTGCAAGCCCTCTCGCACGAGCCGATTGATCCATCTCAAGGGACCGCCGGGCCGGGAGGGGTTAGCTGTGGCCACAATGGAGGCTCTGACATGCTTACCCCGCTGAGAATTACCTTCCAGAACACCACGCCCAGTCCGGCCCTGCGCGGCATGATCTCGGAGCAGGTCGAGCATCTCGAACAGTTCTTCGGCCGCCTGACGGCCTGCCATGTCGTCTTCAAGCTGCCGGACGGGAACCACCGGACAGGCGGCAGCCCCTACGAGGTGACGGTACATCTGACGATGCCGGGCGGCGTTTCGGTCGATGTCGATCGCACCCCCGGTCTCGACGAGCGGTTTGCGGACCCGCTGTTCGCCATCAGCGACAGCTTTCGACGCGCCCGCCGGCGGCTGCGGGATCGCGCCCGCGTCCTGCGCAACGACGTGAAGGCGCATCGCAGCCGGGCGTCGCGCCTGCGCGACGCGGCACCGACCAAGTCCTAGGCGCCGGAAAGCTAGAGCAGCGGCAGCACTTCCGGGGCGATCCGCTTCCACAGCGCAGCGGGTGTCTCGGCGGTGAGATCCTTGGCCATCTCGAGTACGACGACGCGCAGCACTCGGATCGGCAGCAGCTTGCGCAATTCGCCCAGGCTGCGCCGCGGCGCCACGACCACCAGCTGATCGAACTCGCGGTGCTCGAAAGCGACATTGAGCGCATGCGCCAGTTCAAGCGTGAAGCGGTGCTTCTCGAGCTTGTGGAAGTCGTGCGGCGGCTCGAGGGCGCCCCGGCGATTGCCGTCGGCGCGGGCGAAGCTGCGGCCCGACTTGTCGCTCTTGAGGTCGCGCGAGCGCGTACGGCTCGCCGGCGAGACCATGTCGGACGACCCGGAGGACTTCAGCGCCTTGGCATCGTCCGACGGCGCGAAGAATCGCGCCCGAGCGCCGTCGGCCACGACGACCGTAGTCTTCTTGTTGCGTTGCTTCGCGGCCTTCAGGAGGAGGTCGGGACGCGCCGGCCCCAATGAGCTTCTCTTGCTTCTCGACGTCACTGTCTGCCTCCGCTGTCCGAATTCAGCCGGCGCACCATAGCGATGCGGCGCGCCGGCAAGTTGACCTGCGTCAATCGCGCGGCGGTCAGCGCGCGTCCTTCGCCAGCTTGGTCTCGACCACGCGCGCCCACAGCGTGGCGCCGAGCGTGATGATTTCGTCATTGAAGTCGTAGCCCGGGTTGTGCACTTCGCAGCCCCCCTCGCCGCCGCCGTTGCCGATATTGATGAAGGCGCCGGGCACCTTCTCCAGCATGTAGGAGAAGTCCTCGGAGGCCATAACGTAGGGGCCCTCGCGATTCATGTTCTCGTCGCCCACAATCTTGGCGGCGACGTCGGCGATGAACTTCACCGAGTCGCGGTCGTTGACCAGCGGCGGGAAGACGACCCGCACGTCCGGCTCGGCCGTGCCGCCCAGCGTCCTGGCGATGCCCTTCGAGATCGTCTCGATGCGTTCCTTGATCAGCGCCATCGTTTCCTTGCGGAAGGCACGGATGGTGCCGCGCAGCACGGCTTCCTGCGGGATGACGTTGTAGGCGTCACCGGCATGCATCGACGTCACCGAGATCACCGCCGAATCGAGCGGGCCGACATTGCGCGACACCACGGTCTGCAGCGCCGAGATGATCTGCGTCGCGATGATCACTGGATCGATGCCGCTCTCCGGCCTTGCGCCGTGGGCCCCCTTGCCGGTGATCTTGATGTCGAACAGGCCGCCGCCGGCCATCTGCGGGCCGCTGCGGATGGCGAACTTGCCGACATCGAGCTTGGGCCTGTTGTGCATGCCGAAGATCTGCTCGCACGGGAACTTGTCGAACAGTCCGTCCTTGACCATCGCCTCGGCTCCGCCGCGGCCCTCCTCGGCCGGCTGGAAGATGAAGTGCACGGTGCCGTCGAAGTTGCGCGTCGCCGACAGGTACTTGGCGGCACCCAGCAGCATCGTGGTGTGGCCGTCGTGACCGCAGGCATGCATGCGTCCCTGGTGGCGGCTGCGGTGGTCGAAGGTGTTGTGCTCGTCCATCGGCAGCGCGTCCATGTCGGCGCGCAGCCCGATCGCCGTGGGATTGTTGCCGACCCGGATGGTGCCGACCACGCCGGTCTTGCCGATGCCGGTAGTGACCTCGCAGCCCCACTCCTTGAGCTTCTGCGCCACGATCTTCGACGTGCGCTCCTCCTCGAAGCCGAGTTCGGGATGGGCGTGGATGTCGCGCCGGATGGCGGTCAGCTCGGCAGCGGCGGCGGCGATCTTGGGTTCGATGTTCAGGGGCATCAGCGGGACTCCAACAGGAAGGAGGTGATTACACGACGAAACTCGCCGCCATGCACGCTCGGAAAGAAGTGGCCGCCATCGGGCAGCACGTAGGAGCGCGCCTTCGGGATCAATCGCACCAGTTCTTCGGTGAAATAGAGCGGAGTCACCATGTCGTCCCTGGCACAAATGGCGAGCGACGGCGCCGTGACCCTCTGAAGCTGGTCGCGCCGGTCATGCGCCACGATTGCAGCGATACGCGACAGAACGATCTCGGGTTCGGGGATCGTGTCCTTCGCCCTGGCCTCGGCCGCGGCGAGATCGGCGTCGTGATCGCGGATCCAGGACGGCATGTTGAGCGCCAGCGCGCTCGACTTCGTATAGGCCTCCGGCCCGAGTTCGCGCAGCATAAGGGCGCGCACCTCGAACAGGCGACGGAAGAAGGCGTCGGTCTTGGCCCAGGTCGCCGAAAGGACCAGCCGGTCGATGCGCGAAGCATGCTCGATCGCCAGCACCTGGCCCATGGCGCCGCCGGTCGAGTGGCCGCACCAGTGGACCTTGTCGAAGCCCAGCCCGTCGATCAGCTGCAGCGCGTCGTCGGCCATCTGCTCGACCGTGTACTTGATCTTCGACAGGCTGCTGCGCGCGGTGCCGCGATGGTCGTGCAGCACGACAGTGAAGTGCTTCGACAGTTCCGGCACGTGGGCGTCCCAGAAGCGGCTGTCGCCGCCCAGGCCCGGCACCATGAACAGCGCCGGCCCGCTGCCGTGCCGCTCGAAATAAAGCTCCGCGCCATCGCGCAATTTCAGGTGCGGCATCCGGCTCTCCTGGCTCGCTGCATTGCACGATTGCCCTGCCGGACGGGTTGGCTAAGCTCTCGCGCGTGAACGGTGTCGGAGGAAACAGCAAGATGCGCCGCTTGTCGATTGCCGCGATGGCGATCGCCGGCGCGGTTTCGGGCTGCGTGCCGCAGGGCCAGCAGAATGCTGGCTTCACGCCGATTCCGAGGCCGTCCCCCGACGATCCCACGCCTGCCGGCATTTCCTATATCTGCGATGGCCGGAAAGAGGTGTCGGTGGTCTATGCCAAGAACCGCGCCTCGGTAACGCTCGACAACCGCACCTGGCGGGTCGAGTTCCAGGGACAAGACCAGGGGTTCCGCTACGCCGACACTGTGGTCGAATGGTCCGGCCGCGACGACCTCGCCGCCCTGCGCGAGACCGGTGGCGGCGCCAAGCCCCCACTGGCCTACAATTGCCGGCCGGTGAAGCGGCTCACGTGAGCCAGAGTCTAATGCCGTAGGCGATCGCGCCGGTGACAGCGACACCGCCGGCCCACAGGGCGATGAACCACACCCACTGACGAAGTCGCGGCACGATGCGTGCTCAATGATAGCCGTCGTGGCCGGTCTTGCCGCGGAACACCCAGTAGGCATAGCCGGTGTAGGCCAGGATGATCGGCACCATGATCGAGGCGCCGACCAGCATGAACTTGAGACTGGCCGGCGGCGCCGCGGCGTCCCAGATCGTGAAGGCGCGCGGCACGACATAGGGATAGAGACTGATGCCGAGCCCGATCAGGCCGAGCGCGAACAACAGCAGCGCGATCAGGAAGGGCCAATGATTGTGCGTGCGGCGCAACGCCACGAAGAAGCCGACCGAGGCTGTCGCCACCAGGAGCGGCACGATGGCGGTGAACAGCACCTGCGGCCAGGCGAACCAGCGGAGATAGTATTCGTTGGCGAGGAACGGGGTTGCCGCACTTACCGCACCCATGCCGATGATCACCGCAATGCCGAGCGGCAGCGCCAGCCGATGGACCCGCGCCTGCAACGAGCCCTCGCTCTTCATGATCAGCCAGGTGGCGCCCAGCAGCGCATAGCCGCAGACCAGCGCCGCGCCGACCAGCAGGCTGAAAGGCGAGAGCCAGTCCCACCAGCCGCCGGCATAGGAGCGCCCGCTGACCGCGATACCCTGCAGCAGCGCGCCAAGCGTGATGCCCTGCGACAGCGCCGCCACGATCGAGCCCACGGCGAAGGCGCGGTCCCAGTACTTGCGATGGCCGGGATCGCGCCAGCGAAACTCGAAGGCGACGCCGCGGAAGATCAGCGCCAGCAGCATGGCGATGATCGGCGTGTAGAGCGCCGACAGGATCACGCCGTAGGCGACGGGAAACGCCGCCAGCAGCCCGCCGCCGCCCAGCACCAGCCAGGTCTCGTTGCCGTCCCAAACCGGCGCGATCGAGTTCATCGCCGTGTCGCGCTCCTGGCCTTCCCTGAGCGTCGGAAAGAGGATGCCGATGCCGAGATCAAAGCCGTCCATCACGACATAGGCGAAGATCGCGAAGGAGATGATGAACGCCCAAATGGTCGGCAGGTCGAAGGAGAACGCCATCGTCAACTCCTCCCCTTGCCGTCGGCCACCGCCGGTCCCGGCATCAGGCCTGCAACGCGCGTCGGCGACGTGGCTGCGGGGCCCTTCTCGTCAAGATGCGGCGGCGCGTTCATCAGGCGCAAAATGTAGAAAATGCCGGCACCGAACACGATGAAGTACACGGCGATGAAGGCAAGCAGCGAGGCGGCCACCGCCGGCGCTTGCAAGGGTGACACCGACTCCGAGGTTCGCAACAGGCCATAGATCGTGAAGGGCTGGCGGCCGACCTCGGTCGTCACCCAACCCGCGATCACCGCAACGAAGCCCGCCGGTCCCATGCAGGCCGCGAAGCGGTGCAGCCATTGCCAATCGTAGAGCCTGTGCCGCACGCGAGCGACCAGACTCCACACTGCCAGCATCAGCATCAGCATTCCGAGCCCGACCATGACCCGGAACGCCCAGAACACGATCGGCACCGGCGGCCAGTCCTTGCGATCGACCTTGTCGAGCCCGTCGAGCGGCGCATCGAGCGAGTGCTTCAGGATCAGCGACGAGAGTTTCGGCACCGAGACGTCGTAGAGCATCTCGCCCGTCTTCATGTCGGGCCAGCCGAACAGCACCAACGGCGCGCCATCGGGATGGCTCCTGAAATGGCCTTCCATCGCCATGACCTTGACCGGCTGGTGCTTGAGCGTGTTCAGCCCGTGCTGGTCGCCGGCCAGGATCTGGATCGGCGCGACCACGGTGATCATGCCCATCGCCATCGAGAACATGACCCGCACGCCCTCGTTCTTGCGGCCGCGCAGCAGGTGCCATCCGCCAACCCCGCCCACCACCAGTGCGGTCGTGAGATAGGCCGCCAGCACCGTGTGCACGATGCGATAGGGAAACGATGGATTGAACACGATGGCAAACCAGTCGGCCGGCACGAACTGCCCCACCGCGTTCATCGCGTGGCCGGCCGGTGTCTGCATCCAGCTGTTCACCGCCAGGATCCAGAAGGCCGAGATGAAGGTGCCGGTCGCCACGCAGACAGTCGCGGCAAAGTGCAGGCCGCGGCCGACCCGGTTCATGCCGAACAGCATGACGCCCAGGAAGCCTGCCTCGAGGAAGAATGCGGTCAGCACCTCGTAGGCCATCAGCGGGCCGATCACCGGACCCGCCTTGTCCGAAAACACCGACCAGTTGGTGCCGAACTGGTAGGACATGACCACACCCGACACCACGCCCATGCCAAACGACAGGGTGAAGATCTTCAGCCAGTACTTAAACAAGTCGAGATAGACGGTGCGGCCGGTCCACAGCCACAACCCTTCCAGCACCGCGAGATAGCTCGCCAGCCCGATCGAGAAGGACGGGAAGATGAAGTGGAAGGAAACGGTGAACGCGAACTGCAGCCGCGCCAGCAAGGTCGCATCGAAGCCATCGAACATGACGACGCTCCCTCCCTTGGCACAAGTCTAGCCGAACGGGTCGAAGACCTCCGCAATCGTCTCGCGCGACATACCGGCGCGCAGGCAGCATTCAAGCAGGACGCGCGCTTTCACCGGATGCAACCTGCCGCCCCAGATGACGCCCGCCGAGCGAAGCGCGATCTCCGAACTCGGTCCGCCATAGGTCTGGCGCAGCATCGGCCCGCCGCCGGCGCGCGGCGCGATCACGGTAGGGATCGTCCTGGCCAGCCGATACACCGCGTCGGTCGCCCGTTCCGGCGTATGGCCGCCGCCCATCGCGCCAATCACCGCGCCGCGATAGCCGAGATGCTTCGGATCGGCGAGCAGCGCCTCGATCAGGCCGCCGCCTTCGTCGAGACCCATCCAGAACATCGCCACCGGCTGCGCAGTGGCCTTTGACAGATCGCCGAGCTTCCGGCGCGCGCCGGTCACGGCGTCGCGCACCGGCAAGCTCATCGGCACGATGCGATCTTCGACCAGCGCCGCGAGCGGCCCCGTCTGGGTCGCAGCGAAGGCGTTCAGCCGGGTCGGATGGACCTTCGACACGTCCGATGCGGCATAGACCTCGTCGAGCATCACGGCCATGACGCCGAGTGCATTGGCGTGGGCGCGCACCCACGGATCGCAGGCGACGCGTACCGCGGCGAGAAGGTTGCCCGGCCCGTCGGGCGAGGTCAGCGAGGGATTGCGCATCGCCGCCGTGACGATCACCGGAATCTTCAGGTCGAGCAGAAGGTCGAGCAGGAAGGAAGTCTCTTCGAGCGTGTCCGTGCCCTGCGTCACGATTGCGCCATCGGCCTTCAGTTCGCGGATCTTCGCGGCCAGGGCGTGGATCTGGTCGAACGACAGCGAATGGCTGCCGACCCGGCTCACCGTCTCGGCCGAGATTTCGGCCAGGTCGCCGACCGCAGGCACCGCCGCCAGCAGATCGTCGGCGCCGAGGCCCATCTGCATGGCGCCCGAGGGGTCGGGGCGCGTGGCAATCGTGCCACCAAGCGCCAGCACGTGAAGGCGTGGTTTGGCCATTACCTGAGCCTCAGCGACTTGAAGAAGCGATCGGCGTCGGGAGCGGCCAGAACGGCTTCGGGTCCGAGAAAGGCGAGCGATACGAAGCGCTGCCCCTGCATCAGCACGAGTTGGCGCAGCCCGCTGCCATCGGGCAGCGCACCGAGAGTCTCGGCCGCCGTCGCTCCCTGGACCTCGCGCCAGTTGACGCTCTTCCACTTGCGGCCGGCGAGAGACTGGGCACGCGTATCGATCGCCGACTGCAGGAGCACGCGCGGCCTGGAGCCGTCGACGTCGGCGGGATAGAGCGCGGTCTGCGCCACGTAGGCAGTGCCGCCAACCTCAAGGCTGTAGGAGTGCAGCACGAACGGTGTGCCGCGCGCCGACCGATCGTTGATCGGTCGATAGTCGGGAATGCCCGGCATCTCGACCTGAAAAACGCTGCCCTCGACCTGGACGGCGTACCACTTGCCCGGCTGGGAGGCCGGCGGCGCCTTCAACTGCGCGCGGCCCGGATTCGCGGCCAACAGAAGCGGCGCGGCGAGGAGGGACCTCCGGGACAGGCTCATTCGCCTGCCGCCCGGGCTCCGAACAGCCGGCGTGCGTCCTGTTCGCTGTAGTAGCCCCGCGCGACGTCGCGCGCGATCGATTCCGGACGGCGCCTCTTTGGATCCCCGAAGCCTCCACCACCGGGAGTCTGGACCCGCACCACGTCGCCGACGCCGATTTCGATGTCCTGATCC
>CAYZQZ010000005.1:0-35060 GCA_964480235.1 uncultured Reyranella sp.
GTCGAGGCCGTAAAAGCGGAAATATTCGCTGACTGACGGCACGAAGGAGCCCTGCATGCGTTCGGTTTGGAGTCGCAGCATCATGACGATGTCGACGTCCTTCAGTCCTGTGCGCATGTTGTAGTGCACTTCGACACCGAGACGATCTATGTCCGTCGGCATGAGAGTCGGCGGCCCCACCACCCGCACGCGCGCGCCCATGATCTGCAGCAGGTGGATGTTCGATCGCGCCACCCGGCTGTGCATGATGTCGCCGCAGATCGCGACCAGCAGGCCGGCCAGGCGGCCGCGGCGGCGGCGAATGGTTAGCGCATCGAGCAGGGCCTGGGTCGGATGCTCGTGCTGACCGTCTCCGGCATTGATGACCGTGCAGTTGACCTTTTGCGAAAGAAGGTTGACCGCACCCGAATCGCTGTGGCGAACCACGATTGCGTCGGGCCGCATGGCATTCAGCGTGACCGCCGTATCGAGGAGGGTCTCGCCCTTTTTCACCGACGAAGTCGCCACATCCATGTTGACGACATCGGCACCCAACCGCTTGGCGGCAACCTCGAAGGAGGTGCGGGTACGGGTCGAATTCTCGAAGAACAGGTTGATGACCGTCCGTCCGGCCAGCATGTCGCGCCGCTTGTCGATCGAGCGATTCTGATCGATGTAATTTTCGGAAAGGTCGAGCAATCCCGAAATGGTCTCGGGCGACAAACCTTCGATGCCGAGGAGGTGGGGCAGCCTCGGCAGGCCCGTGCGTTTCTTTGTCACTAAAGCGCGACGTTAAGCACGCGCATGGCGTGCCCGCAAGGCAACAGTCAGGTGGATAACCGGATTGCTGCGCAGGGCTGGACCACGGCAGGGCCCCGCGGCGCCACGAAGTCGGCCCATATGGCGTTGTGATGCTCGATGATTTTGGCAGCAGGCAGGTGCGGGCGGTCGGCGCAGGTGTGGCCGTCCGCCGGCACGATAGTCGGCCATCCTCGGGCAAGAGCGGCGCGCACTGTGGTGTCGACACAGTAGTCGGTGGCCCAACCGGTGACGATCAGCCGGTCGCTTGCCAGGTCGCGAAGCAGGGAATCGAGGGTCGTGCCGAGGAAGGAGTCGCACGCGGTCTTGCGGACGACGATGTCGGCGGTCTGCCGGTCCAAGGCGGGCCAGAGTTGCCAGCCGGGCCGGCCGGGCTGGAAGGCGTCGCCTGGCGGACCGTCATGCTGGACGAAGAGGACGGTGCCGTTTGCCGCGCGGACGGCCGCGGCCAGGCCGTTGATGCGCATGATCGTGCCGCCGGCGTCGTGCTTGGGCGTCGCGGCAGCGTCGAAGGCGGCCGTCTGCATGTCGATGATGATCAGAGCAGGGTTCATGGGGCCGGCCGCGGACCGGTATACCGCGCCCGCGGCCGAATCAAGGCGCCGTGGGCCGCCTGTTCGATGGCGTGAGCGATCCATCCGACGGTACGGCCGAGCAGGAATATCGCCAGCGCCGAATCCTTCGGCAGTCCGAGCACGCGCTCGAGAGTCACCGTGGCGAAATCGATGTTGGGCTGGGCGTCGGTTACCTGCTCGCCAGTTGTCGCCACGCGCTCTGCGAACGCCAGCGCCTCGGAGTGGGCGAACGAGCTGCGCATCAACTCGAAGAGGACACGGGCGCGGACGTCGCCGTCGGGATAGAGCGGATGGCCGAAGCCGGGCAGGCGGCGCTCGTTGCCAGCGCGCCGGGCCAGGGCGGCGTCGAGATCGACAGTGCCGCCGAGCGCGTCGAACAGGTCGCGCACATGCCGGGTCAGGCCGCCGTGGCGCGGGCCACTGATTGCGGCGAGGCCCGCCACGGTCGAGCCATAGAGATGGGCGCCGGTCGAGGCCACGACCCGGGCGGCGAATGCCGAGGTGTTGAACTCGTGATCGGCCGACAGGACCAGTGCCGCGCGAATCAGGCGCGCGCCGTCCTTTGGGACGTTCCAGGCGGCGGCGAGTTGCTCGTGAACCGGCGTCCCGGACGGGGGCTCGCGGATCACTGCACCGGTCAACAGGCGGAGAATGCGCACGCCGGTTTCCAGCATCGAGGCGCGGTCGGCGACCCAACTCGGGTGATCCCAGCGCGCCGCCGCCGGCAACAGGATCTGGCAACCGTCGACCGGCGCCAGAGTTTCGGCCGCGGCCCACGCGCGGCGCAGCGACTCCGACATCGCCGGCAGGTTGGTCGCGGTGAAAGGGCGATCGTCGCTCTCCCACAGGAGCTGTGCCACTTCCTCGAGCGAAGCGCGGCGCGCGAGCTGGCTTGCGTCATGGCCACGATAGAAGAGACGACCGTGCTCGATCAGAGTGAGTTCCGATTCGAGCACGGGCGTGCCGAAGTCCAGCGCATTGGCGGCGATCGATTCGGCCTTGCGACCCACCTCCCGGCGGCGCTTGAGGCGTGACACGTCGTCGGCGCGATAGCGGCGTTCACGCCGGCCATTGCTGCCTTCGGACCGCAGCAGGCCGCGGCTTACATAGGCGTAAAGGGTCGCGGCCGACACGCCTAGACGGCGTGCCGCTTCCTTGGCGGTCAACCATTCGGACGGCATGAATGATTATTGATCAATCTAATCAATATTGACAATAGATATATGTCGGCCGAGATGTGCCTGGAACAAATCAAGGGGATCGCGATGCTGCAGACTCGGGTGAACAGCGGGCTGGATGGCGTGATCGTGGCCGACACGGTGATGAGCGAAGTCGACGGCGAGGAAGGCCGTTTGGTGGTCCGTGGGCACGCGGTCGAGGATTTGGTCGCAACGCGCGGCTTTGAGGGCGTCGCGGCCCTGCTCTGGAAGGGTTACGCCGAGGGCGGTGACGATGAGGCAGCGGTGCGCCAGGCGCTGGCAGCGGCGCGCATGCGCGCCTTCGCCGACGTACCTCGTTTGCTGATCGCGACGAAGGGGCTTTCGCCGGTCGAAGGCCTGCGGGTTGGACTGGCAATGTTGCCCGACAGCGAGGCGACCCCGCACCACTATCTGGTCTGTGGTGCGCTGCCGGTGTTTCTCGCGGCCTTGCTCAGCGCTGCCAAGGGCCTGCCGCCGATCGCGCCCCATCCGACCCTCGGTACGGCGCAGGATCTGCTGCGCATGATCCGCGGCCAGCGTGCCGGCGAGGTGTTCGAGAAGGCACTCGACACCTACCTTGCAACCGTCGCCGATCACGGCTTCAACGCCTCGACGTTCACGGCCCGGGTCGTAGCGTCGACGCACGTCGGCCTGATTTCGTCGGTATTGGCCGGCCTTTGTGCGCTGAAGGGGCCATTGCACGGCGGCGCGCCCGGTCCGGTGCTCGATATGCTGGACGAGATCGGCGACGCCTCGCGCGCCGAGGCGTGGTTCGACGACGCTTTCGCCAAGGGCACGACCCTCATGGGCTTCGGTCATCGCATCTACAAAGTGCGGGACCCGAGGGCGGACGTGCTCAAGGCCACAGTTGCCACCTTGCCCGAGACGGCGGGGCGGCTGGCCTATGCCAGCGAGGTTGAGAAAGGCGCGATCGCGGCGCTGCGCAAGCACAAGCCTGGGCGGCGGCTCGACACCAACGTCGAGTACTACACCGCACTGCTTCTGGAGGCGCTGGAGATCCCGCGCGAGGCCTTCACCGCTCTGTTCGCGGTCGGGCGTGTTGCCGGCTGGTGCGCGCATGTCTTCGAGCAGGTCGACGGCGGCCGTATCATCCGCCCACAGTCGAACTATGTCGGGCCGCGGCCGAACTGACCGCAATCCGGTCTAAAGCCGCTTCACCGTCGAGCCGCGCCATGTCCGGGCGCGGGTGCCGGCTGCATCGAACACCCAGACGATCACGTCGGCGCCGGCCGACGTGAATCGGGCGTTGAAATGGCGGCGCCAGAAACTGCCGTCGGCGAAGGTGAACAGGGCCTCGGTTCCGAGCGAGTCGGGACGCACCATCAAGGTCGCCGTGCGCGGTGCGGGCTTGGCGGCCGCGCCGGCAAGCGTCGCCACTCCATCGATGGGCGGAGCGAAGCGCAGGGTCTCTCCGACCTCCGTTGTCTGCATTGGTCCGCCATCGATACGCAGCCAGATGCTGGGCAGCCCGTCGTCGGTGCGAATCGAGAAATACAAGCCGAACGGACTTGTGTCCTCGTGGTCGACATGCGGCTTCGCCGGCGGCGGATAGATATCTTCCAGGGGGATCGAGCGATAGAAGCGCAGTGCGCCGGAATAGGTGCCCTGCCATTCAGGCCATACGCCGGATTGCGCCTGCGCCAGCGCTGCGAAAGGCAGGCCGGCGAACAGGATCGCGCGGCGCGAGGGCACGGCTAGAGCCACATGCGGCGGAAGATGCCGTCGCGGCGGATTACGTCGTGGTGCAACACTGCGAGGACATGCGTTACCAGCAGGACGATCAGGCTCCAGGCCAGTACGTGATGGAGGCTGCGCAATAGCTCGAACAATCCGAGATCGCGTGGCACCAGGTCGGGTAGCTGCAGAACGCCGAACCAGTAGACCGTGACTCCTCCGGCCGAACTCATGAGCCAGCCGCTGACCGGGAGGGCCAGCGAAAAGAAGAGGAGCAGTCCGTGGCTGTAGGGGGCGAGTCGTCGCTCCCACTCGGTCACCGTGCCGGGCAGGGGCGGCGGCGGCGAGCGCCAGCGCCACGCCAAGCGCCCGAACGTGAGCAGCAGAACGACCAAGCCGACCCATTTGTGCCAGGCGTAGAGCTGCAGCTTCATCAGGCTAATCGGCATTTCCGTCATCGACAGTCCAACCGCGATCAGGCCAAGCACGCAGAGTGCCGTCAGCCAATGCAGCGCCTTCGCCAGCGGATGGTAGGCGGGGCCCGGCACGGTCGCCTCAGCGCCAGGCGTCGGTGCGAATGGAGATGTCGACAGTGTCGCCCACGATGTCCATGAACTTGGTCATGCCGAATTCGGAGCGCTTCAGGCTGCCGTCGGCACGGAACAGCGCGTAGCGCCGCCCCGGTGGCGCGTTTGGTTGGCGTTCGGTCACCGATACGGCAAGCTGCATAGGTCGCGTGATGCCGCGCAGCGTGAGGCTGCCTAACACGTTGAGGGTCGACTCGCCGGTACGCTCGATCGCGGTCGAGCGGAACGACATGGTCGGGAATTTCTCGACATCGAAGAAGTCGACATCCTTCAGCATGGTCGTCTGTTGCAGGTCGAGCATGGCAATGCTGGTGGTCGCCACCGTGACCTCGACCGAACTCCTGGGAACGTCCTCGTCGTCGACCAGCACTTTGCCCTGCCAGTTCTTGAATTCGCCGGAGGTGCGAAAGATCTTCGAATCGCCAATCGCGAAATCGATCGTGCCGCGGGGCGCGCCGATCTTGAGTTGGTCAGACTGCGCGCGGGCAGGGGCAGCCAACAAGAGGCTTGCAGCGCCGGCTGCGAACGAGCGTCTACCGAGCCTAGTGCGCATGCGGTCGCTCCTCGAACGTCGCGAAGAAGCGTCGTCCGGTGCCGCGCTGATTCTCGTAGATCGATCCTTGATGGTCGGCTGGCGGCAGAGGCAGGCGGACGGGGGCGGGGCGGATCCGCGGCTCGATAGTCGTCTCGCCGACCACCATGCGACTGTTGAATTCGTCGAAGTCGGCGACGCCCAACAGCGGAAAGGCGTCGGCCGCCGTGTATTCGTGCAACAGCAGTCGACGCTGGCGGTTGGAGCGGTTGAGTGCCGAGCCATGTACCAGACGGGCGTGATGTATGGTCATAGAGCCGGCCGGTCCCGTCAGCGGCACTGCCTTCGAAAAATCGAGGTCGCAGTCGGCCGGATTCATGGCGCCGCAGAATCGGCCGGCGGCGTGATGGTCCCAGGTTGGGCCGTGATGCGTGCCGGGCAATACAAGCAGCGGGCCGTTGTCGAGGTCGCAATCGTCGAGATAGATGCCCGTGGCCAGTACGTCGTCATTGGTGTGAGGGTAGAACGCCCAATCCTGATGCCATTCGACCGGCGAGCCGTAGGACGCGGATTTCATGTTGAGCTTGCCGCCATACTGGCGCACAGACGGGCCAAGAAGCTGTTGCAGGATCGCGACGATCTTGGGGTCGCGTACGAGCGCGTGGAAGAAAGCGTAGCGCTTGAAGATGGCGGGTTTCAGCCGCCTGACCCGGGGCAAAGCGGGCGAATGGCTGGGCTCGAGATCGTAGAGGTCGTCATTGGCCTCGATGCCCCGCGCCTCGCCAACTATGCGGTCGGTAAGGGCGCGCAGTTCGGCCAGCTGCTCGCCCTCGATCAGGCGCGGGATGACCAGGTAGCCGTCTCGCCGATAGTCCTCGATCTGGCGGTCGGTAAGCATGCGAAATCATAGCACGATGGCCCGGCTTCGCCGATAATCACGCTATGGCGATCCGCGCCCTTTTTCCGACACTTATATATCACCACAGGCGGGGCGGGCGTGAGGGCGGCCGGTTTGGCCGAGATCTGGCCGACGAATGCGCGGCGCTGGCCGCTTCCGACGAGGCCGGCCGGAGATGGTCGGCGAAGAACTATCTCGGCGGCTATACATCCTATGGCAGTCACGACCGCCTCCACCTGGTCTCGTCACTGTTCGCGACCCTGCGGCGGCGGATCGATCCGCACGTCAAAGCCTATGCGAAGCGGCTGGGCTACGATCTTGCCGGACGGTCGCTCGACATGAGCGATTGCTGGGTCAATGTCATGCCGGCAGGAGTCGTGCACTCGCTGCATCTACATCCGGGCTCGGTCATCAGTGGTACCTATTATGTCACCGTGCCGCGCGGGGCAGGGCCTCTCAAGTTCGAGGATCCCCGGCTGTCTCGCATGATGGCGGCGCCGCCGCGACGGAACGATGCGCCCAAGGCGCTCGCGCCCCATGTAAGCATGTCGGCTCGTGCCGGCGATCTGATATTGTTCGAGAGTTGGCTGCGTCATGAGGTGCCGCAGGCGCGCTTCGTGGGCGAGCGCGTTTCCATCAGTTTCAACTACGCCTGTACCGCGAGGTCCCGCCGCCGATGAGAGTCCTGCTCCTGTTCTGCGTTCTGCTGGTGGGCGGCGCTGCACGCGCCGACCAGGAAATGCCGATCTTCGACGCACACCTGCATTACAGTCATGACGCCTGGGATTTGGTGCCGCCGCAAGCCTTCGTCGACATCCTGAAGAAGGCCAACATCCGCCGCGCCCTGGTGTCGTCGTCGAACAACGAAGGCACTCGCATGCTGCAGGAAAAGGCGCCGGATGTGATCGTGCCGGAACTCAGGCCCTATCGTTCGCGCGGCGAGATCTCGAGTTGGCCCAAGGACCCGACGGTTATCCCGTTCCTCGAGGACCTGCTCGCCAAGCGCAAGTACGTGGCGATCGGCGAATTCCATATTTACGGCAACGACGCTGACCTGCCGAACATGCGCCGGGTCGTGGCGCTGGCCAAACAGTACGGGCTGTTCCTGCATTCGCATTCCGACTCTGCGGCCGTCGAATGGCACTTCAGACAGGACCCCGGGGCCAAGGTGCTGTGGGCGCATTCGGGCTTCGAAAATCCCGACAACGTGCGCGCCATGCTTCGCAAGTATCCTAACCTGTGGTGTGATCTTGCGTTCCTGACCTCGCATGCCTCCGGTGGTAAGGTGAACCCGGCCTGGCGTGCGGCATTTCTCGAATTTCCCGATCGCTTCATGGTCGGCACCGATTCGTTCACCCCCGAGCGGCTGCACTACATCGCCGAACACGCGCGATGGTCGCGTCAGTGGCTGGCCGATCTCCCGAAGGAAGTTGCCGAACAGATCGGCTACAAGAACGGCGAGCGCCTGTTTGGCGGTCCGCCCCAGCGATGAATAGCCCGATGAGAGCGGCCATGCTGGCTCTCGCCCTTCTGGCGCCAATCTCTGCGACAACCACCGCATGGGCGGGCGACTGCCCGCTCGATCTTGGTCATGGCACGGGGCTGGTGATGTTTTCACAGCGCCACATGGTTGCCTTCCGGCCCGATCCTTTGCAGGTCGAGGTCGGCATGCCCTTCAGCTTGGTCGTGAATGTCTGCACCAAGCGTGGCCAACCCGCCGAACTCGTCGCGTTTGAGGCGACCATGCCGGCGCACAAGCACGGCATGAACTATGCCGCCAAGATCGTGGGCGGCGCCGACGGCCGCTATCGGGTCGAGGGCATGCTCTTCCATATGCCGGGCGACTGGGAACTGGTCTTCGACGTTCGCTCCGACGGAGAAACGGAGCGGCTCACGCACGATCTCGTCGCCAAATGAGGATGCTTGCGCTCTTGTTCGGGCTGGCTGCCGCACTGCCGGTGCACGCGCAGGAGTTGCTCGACTGGTCGCCGAAGGAGATCGAGGCCGTTGCCCGGCACGGACCGTGGCCGCCGTCACCGGTGCGCGATTCCAGCAACCGCGTGTCGGGCCAGCCGGCCGCCATCGCGCTGGGGCGTGCGCTGTTTTCAGAGACGCGTCTGTCCAGTCGGGATGCCGCCTGTACCGCGTGCCATCTGCCGACGCTCGACTGGCGCGACGGCAAGAAGCGCGGTGTCGGCACGGTCGACCTCGACCGCCGGACGCCCAGCCTTTGGAACGTGGGCACGCACAAGTGGTTTGGATGGGACGGTGCAGCCGACTCTCTGTGGATGCAAAGCCTTCGTCCGATCGTCGATCCGCGCGAGATGGCGGGAAGCGCCGCAGGTGCGGCCAGGCTGTTGCGCGACGACGCCACTCTGTCGTGCGGGTATGAGAAGGCTTTCGGCTCCTTGCCACACGGCCCGGACGAAAGGCTTCTGATCGATGCCGCTAAGGCGCTGGCAGCCTTCCAGGAGACCTTGATCACGCCCCGCACGCCGTTCGACGATTTTCGCGACGCGTTGGTGCGCGGCGATCGAGGGGCGGCGGCACGCTATCCGTTGCCCGCACAGCGCGGCCTCAAGATCTTCATCGGCGCGGGCAACTGCGCTGCCTGTCATTTCGGGCCGGCCTTTACCAATGGCGAGTTTGGTGATGTCGGCGTGCCGTTCTTTCTGTCGCGACCGGGCGAGGTCGATAGCGGCCGTTTTGGCGGCATCGAGCGGTTGCAGGCGAGTCCCTACAATCTGCTCGGCCGCTACAACGACGATTCTTCAGGGGTGTCGGCCGTGCGTACCCGTCACGTCGAGCGCCAGCATCGGAACTTCGGCGAGTTCCGAGTGCCCGGGTTGCGCCAGGTCGGCCGTACCGGCCCGTACATGCATGACGGCAGCGTGGCGCGCCTGGAAGATGTCGTGACGCACTATTCCGAAGTCAGCCCCGACCGACTCCACAGCGACGGCGTGCCGATCGTGCGGGCACTTGGACTGTCTCCGGGAGAGAAGGGCGACTTGGTCGCGTTCCTGCGCACACTCGACGTCGAGAACGTGCCACTGCCGCCGGCGCCGCAGGTCTGCCCCTAGCGCAGGCGCTGCAGGGCGCTTTCCAGGATCCAGGCCGCGGCAGCGGCATCGACGCGCTCGGCGCGCTTGGCGCGGCTCATGTCGTAATCGTCGATCATGCCGCGTGTGACGGCGGCGGTGCTGAGGCGCTCGTCCTGGAATACGACGGGCAGGGCCGCCAGGCGCGGCGACCCATGGTTGGCGATGTTGGTCACGAACTGCCGCACGGACTGGCAGCGCGGCCCTTCCGTGCCATCCATGTTGAGCGGCAGCCCGACAGCCAATGCTTTGACGTCGTACTTGGCCACGAGCTGGTCGAGGCTCGCAAGATCGGTAGCGAGTTTCGTCCGTTTGAGTGTGGTCAGCGGCGTGGCGAGGCTGCGCAGCACATCGGACGTGGCCAGGCCGATCGTCTTGCTCCCGACGTCGAGGCCCATCAGGCGGCCGTCGCGCACCAGCAATAGCTTCAGATCGGGGAAATCGATTACGGGCATTCGGGTCGGGGACGGATTGCATGCCCGCCCTTGTTTTCGGTTATAAGCACACAAAGGCTGCAATCAAGGTAAGTTCAGGTCCGTGAACGACACGCTCTTTACGTTGCTCGCCATTGCCATGCTGCTGACGCTGGTCAGCCTGCTGGTGCCGGCGGCCGAGCGTCTGCGCCTGCCGCATACCGTGCTGCTTGCCACAGCAGGCTTGGGACTGGGCTTCCTCGGAACCTGGCTGTACTCGCGCCGTGACCTTGGCCTCATGGGCGATGCGTTTTCCGGGCTGAAATTGCTGGAAGGCCGCACCGATCTGTTCCTGCCGCTCTTCCTGCCGCCGCTGCTCTTCACCGCCGGCCTGTTCATCGAGGTACGGCGTCTGTTTGATGAGATATCTGCCGTCCTTCTGTTGGCCATCGTCGCGGTGGTGGTTTGCATCGCGGGCGTCGCTGTCGCGGTCAATCTTGCCACCGGCTACGACATCGTGGTCTGCCTGTTGCTCGGCGCGATCGTGTCGACGACCGATCCGGCGGCGGTGATCGGCATCTTTCGCGACGTCGGCGCCCCCAAGCGCCTGTCGATTTTGGCGGAAGGCGAATCCCTGCTGAACGACGCCGTGGCCATCTCGGCCTTCGGTTTCCTGATCGATCTGCTGGTGAGAAACAGCATGCCGGGGATGGTCAGTACATCCAGCGCGTGGACGCCGGTGCTTACCTTCCTGCGCGAATTCGGCGGCGGCATGGTCTTCGGCTTCCTCATGGCGCGCGTCGCTATTTTCATTCTGCCACGCCTCGGCGATTCCGAAGTGGCGATCAACTCGGTGACGGTCAGTCTCGCCTATGCAAGCTACGTCGTTGCCGACAAGTACCTGCATGTCTCCGGCGTCATCTCCGTCGTCATGGCTGCGCTCACGCTGGCAGCCTATGGGCCGACTCACCTCCATCCCAGGCAATGGACCAATCTGCGGCATCAGTGGCACCAGCTCGAATTTTGGAGCAACTGCCTGATCTTCATTCTTGCCGCGATGGCTGCGGCGCCGGTGCTGCTGCAGATCAAGCTGATCTATGTCTGGGGCGTGCTCGCAGTGGCGGTGGGGGCCATTGTGGCCCGCGCGGCGGTCGTGTTCGGTCTGCTGCCGGTGCTGTAGGCGACGCATCGCGTCCAGCCGGTGAACAGGCAGTACAAGACGATCCTGGTCTGGGGTGGCCTGCGTGGCGCTGTTACGATCGTGCTGGCGATGGTCGCGGCAGGCGATGCGCGCCTGTCCGACAGCGTGCGCGAATTCTGCGCCGTGCTTGCGACCCTGTTCGTTCTCTTCACTCTGTTCTTTCAGGCAACGACGCTCGGGATCGTGATGCGGCTGTTCGGGCTCGACAAGCTCAGCGCTGTCGAGATCGCGCTGCGCGACCGCGTATTGGCACTGTCGCGTGTCAACGTGGCGCGTCATCTCCAGGAGATCATCCGCAGTCACAACGCCAGGGTCGAGGGGCTCGCGGCCGATCCCGTGTCGGCCGGCGAGGCGCAGATTGAGGCCGCTCCGCCCGAACTCAATCTCACGCTCGAGGAGCGGCTCAAGGTCGGCTTGCTGACCTTGTGCACCCGCGAGCGCGAACTCTATCTTGAACTGTTCGAGCAGCAGACCTTGTCACGCCGCATGGTCGCCATCCTGGCCGCTCGGGCCGAGCGATTGATCGACGCCGTGCGTGATCGCGGTGCGCAGGGCTATGCCGATGAAATCAGGCGCTTCGCGGTGCCCGATCGTCCATTCCGAGCTGCGCTCTGGCTGCATCGCCGGTTCGGCTTCGAAGGCGCGCTCACCGAGCGCCTTGCCGATCGATTCGAGGCGCTGATGGTGTCCCAGGACGTGTTGACCGAGCTCGCGGCGTTCAACCTGCGCTCTGTCGCCGACCTCGTGGGAGCCGAGGCCGCGACGAAACTGGGCGACATCATTGGCGACCGCCAGCAACTGGTGGTGGACGCCCTTCACGCGTTGACGCTGCAGTACCCCGGCTATTCGGAGTCGATTCGCGACCGTCAACTCGAGCGCGCCGCCATCCGATTCGAATCGGCGGAGTACTCCCGCCGCCTGCGCGAGGCGGTAATCGGTCGCGAGGTCTATGACGACCTGCGCCGTGAGTTGAACAACCGCCGCAAGGCGATCGCCCGCCGCCCGCATCTCGATCTCGGCCTCGAGCTTGCGGAAATGATTGGCCGCGTGTCGCTGTTCGCGGGCCTGGACCGTGAAACCCTGGCCGAGGTCGGCAAGCGCCTGCGCGCGGTGGTGGCGCTGCCGGGAGAGAAGGTGGTGGCGACCGGCGAGTTGGCTGACGCCATGTACTTCATTGCGGCCGGCGAGGTGAAGGTGATGATTTCGGCCGGTGCGGTCGTGCTGAAGGAGGGGGACTATTTCGGCGAGAGGGGGTTGTTGGAATCCCAGCGTCGCAACGCCGACGTCGTGGCCGAGGGGTATTGCCACCTGCTCGCGTTGCATCGCAAGGATTTCAACGGGTTGCTGGACAAGCTGCCGGAACTGAGGGCCCAGATCGCCGCTGTCGCGGCCAATCGGCTGGGCAATGTGCCGGCGGCCCCGCCGTCGGTTGCCGGTTCCCGCCAAAACTAGTACCAACCGCGCAATTCTGCTGGTTTCGGAGTGGTTCGATGTCGCTCGACAAGGAGGCGGTTGCACGCATTGCGCGGCTCGCCCGTCTGAAAGTTCCGGAGGAAGAACTCGGCGCTTTGGCTGGCGAACTGTCGGGGATTCTCGCCTGGATCGAGCAATTGAGCGAGGTCGACACCAAAGGCATAGAGCCGCTGGCCAGCGTGTCGGACGTCACCTTGCCGATGCGCCAGGACATGGTGACCGATGGCGGCATCGCCGAGAAGATCCTGGCGAACGCACCGGACGGCGCCGTCTATATCGAACCGACCGACAAGAACGCCGGCGGCTTCTTCACCGTACCGAAGGTGGTGGAGTAGTCCATGGCGGACCTGACCGACCTCACCATCGCGCAGCTCGCGACGGCGATGGGTAAGAAGGAAGCGAGTGCCGTCGAGGTGGCAGAGGCCCATCTCAAGAAACTCGACGCTCACCGCGCGCTGAACGCGTTCATTACCGAGACGCCGGACAAGGCGCGGGCAATGGCCAGGGCGTCCGACGAGCGTCGCGCCAAGGGGCAGGTGGGGCTGCTTGAGGGCGTGCCTCTTGCCATCAAGGACCTGTTCTGCACCGAGGGCGTTCAGACCACGGCGGCCAGCCACATTCTCGAAGGGTTTGTGCCGCAGTACGAGAGCACCGTGACCGCCAATCTCTGGCAGCAGGGCGCGGTGATGGTCGGCAAGACCAACCTCGACGAGTTCGCCATGGGCTCGTCGAACATGACCAGCCACTTCGGCGGCGTCGAGAATCCGTGGAAGAAGCGCGGGGACAATCGCAAGCTGGTGCCGGGCGGCTCGTCCGGCGGTTCGGCGGCCGCGGTCGCGGCCTACATGGTGCCGGGCAGCACCGGGACCGACACCGGCGGGTCGATCCGCCAGCCGGCGTCGTTCTGCGGCATCGTCGGCATGAAGCCGACCTACGGTCGCTGCTCGCGCTGGGGTGTGGTCGCGTTCGCGAGTTCGCTGGATCAGCCCGGGCCGTTTGCTCGCACCGTCGAGGACACCGCCCTGATGCTGCAGGCGATGGCCGGTCACGACCCCAAGGACTCGACCTCCGCGACGCTGGCATTGCCGGACTTCGTGGCCGCCGCGCGCAACCCCGACATCAAGGGCATGAAGGTCGGAATTCCCAATGAATACCGGGTCGATGGCACGTCACCCGAGATCGTGTCGCTGTGGGAAAAGGGCATCGAGATGATGAAGGCGGCGGGGGCCTCGATCGTTGAGGTGTCTCTGCCGCATACCAAGTACGCGTTGCCGGCTTACTACATCGTGGCGCCGGCGGAATGTTCGTCCAACTTGGCGCGCTACGACGGCGTGCGCTTCGGTCTGCGTGTGCCGGGCAAGGACCTGATCGAGATGTATCAGAACACGCGCGGCGCGGGCTTTGGCAAAGAAGTGCGCCGCCGCGTTATGATCGGGACCTACGTGCTGTCGGCCGGTTACTACGACGCCTACTACAAAAAGGCGCAGCAGATTCGTCAACTTATTGCGCGCGACTTCAAGCAGGCGTTCGAGAAGTGCGACGTGTTGCTGACACCGACCGCGCCGACGGCTGCCTTCGCCGCCGGCGAGAAGATGGACGATCCCGTGACCATGTATCTGAACGACATGTTCACCATCCCGGCCTCGATGGCGGGCCTGCCCGGCATCTCGGTGCCGGTCGGCACCGACAAGGACGGCCTGCCGCTCGGTCTGCAGCTGATCGGCCGATCGTTCGACGAGGAGACGGTGCTGCGCTCGGCAGCGGCCTTGGAGAAGGCCGCCGCATTCACTGGCCGGGCGTCAGGATACTGACGCGGCGCTAGACCTTGAAGGCCTGGCGCGCGAGCAGCTTCCAGTCGGAACCCTGCTTCACCCATACCTGGAGTACGCCGATCTTCGAGACGTTCCATTTTCCGTCGCCGGTGCCGCTTTCGCTTTCCCAGGCATGCCGCACGATGGCGTTGTTGCCCACCACCGCGACGGTTTGTTTGCTGAGTTCGATCGACTTGTAGACTGTCTTCTTGCCGGCAACGACATCGACGAAGATCGACTTGTCCTCGAGTTTGCCGCTGGAATGCCCATAGCTCAGTTGATCGGAGACCAGTGCCTCGAGCTTCGCCTTGTCGGCGTTGAGCATTGCCTTGGTTAGGCTGGAGACCGCGTTTTGGACGGCGGCGACATCGGCGCTCTCGGCGTGGGCAGGCGTGCGAGCGAGGACGGCCGTGCCGGATGCCAGCAATGCGGCGGCGGCAAGAGTACGGCGGCTGACGGTCATGATTTCCTCCGGTTCCTCTCCTCTATGGGAGATATCTCAAATGGTATCAGCCCTTCTCGTTCGGCGGAACGGATTTGGACCGATGGCATATGTGATGTGGCCGAGGTCGAGGTTCGCGTTACACTCACTGCAACCCGGGAGAGAAACATGGCGGATTACGATCTGGTCGTGCGCGGCGGAACGGTGGCTGACGGCACCGGAAGCGGAATGCGCGAAGCCGACGTCGCGGTAAAGAACGGCAAGATCGTCACGGTCGGCAGGGTTCCGGGCAAGGGCCGCGAAGAGATCGAAGCCAAGGGCCTGATGGTCACGCCCGGCTTCGTCGACATTCATACCCACTATGACGGCCAAGCCACATGGGACTCCCGCCTGCAGCCCTCGAGTTGGCACGGCGTCACGACGGCGGTCATGGGCAACTGCGGCGTTGGCTTCGCCCCGGTGAAGATAGAGGATCGCCAACGTCTGATCGAACTGATGGAGGGTGTCGAGGACATTCCCGGCGCGGCACTCGACGAAGGGCTGAACTGGTCGTGGGAATCCTTCGGCCAGTATCTCGATACCCTTGAGGCTCGTCCGCGCGACATCGATCTTGGTGCACAGCTGCCGCACGGGGCGCTCCGTGTGTTCGTGATGGGCGAGCGAGCAGCCCGTCTCGAAGAGGCGACACCCGACGAGGTCGCCAGGATGCGTATGCTAACCGCCGAAGCGATGCGGGCCGGCGCGCTGGGCTTCTCGACGTCGCGCACCTTGAACCACCGGACAGTGAAGGGCGACCCGACGCCTTCGCTCAAGGCCTCGGAAGCCGAGTTGCTCGGCATCGCCATGGGCATGAAGGATGCGGGCGCGGGCGTGATCGAATTCATCTCGGATTTCAACACTCCCAATCCCGAGAGCGAATTCGAGATGATCGATCGCCTGCTGACCGCGAGCGGCCGGCCATTTTCGGTATCGTTGGCGCAGCGGCATAGCCGGCCGGATGGCTGGCGCCGACTGCTCGGCCTGGTCGGGGGCCTGGCCAACAAGGGCCATGCCGCGAAGGCGCAGGTGGCGCCCCGGCCAATCGGCGTGCTGCAGGGCCTGCAGGCGAGTCGCACGCCATTCTCGATGTGCCGAACCTACAAGGCAATCCAGAGCAACAGTGTGGCGGAAAAGCTTGCGGCGATGCGGGACCCGGCAGTTCGCGCGAAGATTCTCGAGGAGGCGCGCGAACCGCTGCGCTCCGATATGGCGGCGCGCCTGACCGATTACGACCGCATGTTCCCGCTCGGCGACCCGCCGAACTATGAGCCGCCCGAGGAGAGTTCGATCGGCGCGCAGGCGCGTCGCGAGGGCCGCGATCCGCGCGAGGCCGTGTACGACTATCTGATCGCCAATGAGGGCAGGAACTTCATATTTGCGCCGTTCGCCAACTTCGCCGCCTACAATCTCGATTGTTGCGCTGAGATGATGCAAAGCCCGCACACGCTGATCGGATTGGGTGATGGCGGCGCGCATGTCGGGCTGATATCCGATGGCTCGTTTCCGACCACCTTGCTGGCGCACTGGGGGCGAGATCGAAAGAACGGCAAGCTGGACGTGTCGTGGCTGGTCAAGCGCCACACGGTCGACAATGCGCGCGCTGTGGGTCTCAAGGACCGCGGCGTGGTCGCGCCGGGTTACAAGGCCGACCTCAACGTCATCGACTTCGACAGACTGGGGGTCGAGGCGCCGGTGATGAAGTGGGACCTGCCCGCAGGTGGCAAGCGCCTGCTCCAGAAGGCGCGCGGTTACCGCGCCACGGTGGTCTCTGGAGCCGTTACCTACCGCGACGGCGAGGCGACGGGCGCGTTTCCGGGCAAGCTGGTGCGCGGACCGAAAACGCTCTGAGCAGCAGGCTCTTCGGTGCCTGAATTCGACTTCAGGGGACTACGCGCCAGCTATCGCGAGTGGGGTGTGGGGCGGCCGGTCGTGCTGCTCCACGGCGGCGGTGCGTCCGGGGCGCTGTGGGCAAAGACTGCCGAGTGCATGGCGTCTGATTTCCGCCTGATTGCGCCCGACTTGCTGGGGTGTGGCAATACCTCAAGTTGGCCGGAGCGCGGCGCGTTGACCCACGACTTGCAGGCCGATCTGGTGAGCGAGTGCATCGAACGGCACGTCGGATGCGCTGTGGATGTCGTGGGTCATTCCTATGGCGGCGCCACTGCGGTTCGTCTGTACGTGAGCACACCGCATCGCGTGCGGTCCCTGGTGCTGATCGAGCCGATCCTCACCTGCCTGCTGCGAGAATCTGCCGATCCGAAGTACGAGGACAGTGTGCGCGTGAATCGGTTCTTCGTCGCGGCCGTCGACGACGGTCGTCCTGGTGAGGCATGGCGTGAGTTCCTCGATGCACGCAATGGCGTAGGTACCTGGGCGCGACTGTCGGAGAAGCGTCGAGAGGAATTGCTTCGGCAGTCGGAGCAGGCGCGAGAGACGTCCCTGTCCAACCTAAATAATCGCACGACGCTCGCCGAATGCCGCGGGATCTCGGTTCCCACAACAGTCGTATGCGGCGAATGCACAACGCCGCCAGACCGGCGTACCGCCGAGATCGTGCGAGGCGCTGTTCCGGGCGTGCGCTTCGAGGTCATTGCGGGCGCGGGGCACATGTCGCCGCTCAGCCACCCGCAGGAAGTGGCGCGGCTCGTGCGCGAGCATATGGGCCGGACGGACGCTAGTCGCTCTTGATGTTGTTATCCTTGATGACCTTGAACCAGCGCTTCTGCTCGGTCTCCTGGAACATCGCGAATTGCTCGGGCGAACCGGCAATGATCTCCATGTCGATCAGGTCCACGAACTTCTGCCGTACGTCAGGCGCGCGCGCGGCGTTTCGGAGTTCGTCGCTGATGCGATCGACGATCGGCCGCGGCGTCCCCGTGGGCACGTAGGCGCCCCACCAGGAATAGGTCGAGTAGGTGATAAAGCCCTGCTCGGCGACCGTCGGCACGTTGGGTAGGGTGGGTGCACGGTTTTCGCCGGTCGTGGCCAGCGGTCTGAGCTTGCCGGAGCGGAAGTGCGGTTGCAGGGCGCCCAGCGTCGTCACGGTGAAGTCGGTGACTCCCGCCAGCACATCCTGCACCGTGGGACCGCCGCCCTTGTAGTAGATCTGGTTGAGTTCGAAGCCGTTGGCCTTCTGCAGATAGGTCGTGATCAGCAACGCCCCGCTGGCCGACAGCAGGCCGACGCTCACCTTGCCGGGGCGTGCCTTGGCGTCGTTCACGACGTCGGCAAAGCTCTTGTACGGGCGGTCGTGGTGGCAGGCGATGGCGAGCGGGGCACGGCCGACCAGCATCACGTTCTGCAACTCGGAGTCGCTATAAGGCAGCGTGGCATTGAAGGCCGGACTCAGGATGTGGCTGTCAAAGGTGACCATCCAGGTGTAGCCGTCGGGCGGAGCCTTGGCGGCAATCGCTGCGCCGATCGCACCCGCTGCGCCTGGTTTGTTGTCGATCACCGTCTGCCAGCCGGTGTTTTCGCTCACTTTCGCAGCGAGCAGGCGCGCGACCGGATCGGTCGTCCCGCCGGGCGGAAAGGGCACGACGACACGAATCGGACCCTTCGGCCAGTCGGCCGACTGGGCGCTTGCCGCCGCAGGCGCTCCCAGCGAAACGGCCAGCGAGCCCGCGATGACGCCGCGGCGGTTCAGTGACGACATGCCGACCTCCCGAGAGCCTTCTTGCTTTACGCGAAGCCTACGCCGGGCGATGGGGTACGGCCAGTGTAGCCCCATCGGCGTTGCTCAGGCGATCAGTCGCCCTTGATGTCGTTGTCCTTGATGACCTTGAACCAGCGCTCCTGTTCGCCCTTCTGGTAGGCGGCGAAGTCGGTACCTGAGCTGGTCAGGATCTCCATATTGAACTGCTCGATGAACTTCTGCGTCACGTCGGGAGAGCGCACTGCCTTGGTGATTTCGGTATGCATGCGCTCGACGATCGCCCTGGGGACGCCGACCGGCGCATAGACGCCCCACCATGAATAGGACGGGAAGGCCTTGATGCCCTGCTCGATCAGGGTCGGGGTGTCGGGCAGCGCGGGCGTGCGCTGTTCTCCGGTCACGGCGATCGCCCGAATCTTGTTGGTGCGGATGTGCGGGCTGAACGATGTGAGGCTCGAGATGCCGATGTCGGTGACGCCGCCCAGCAGGTCCTGCACCAGAGGACCGCCACCCTTGTAGGGGATCAGGTTGAGGTCGACGTCGTTCTCCTTCTTGATCAGCGTCGTCAGCACCAGTGCCTGGCTGCCACCGAGTACGCCGAAGCTCACCTTGCCCGGCCGCTTCCTGGCGTCCTCGACTGCTTCTTTGAAAGTCTTGTAGGGCCTGTCCGGATGAGCCGCTATTGTCTGCGGCGTGCGTCCGATCAGCATGATGTTTTCGAGATCGGAATCCTTGTACGGCAGGTTGGCCGCGAAGGCGTGATTGAGGATGTGGCTGTCGAAGGTCACCATCCAGGTCTGGCCGTCGGGTGCCGATTTGGCTGCGACATTGGCGCCGACCGCGCTGGCGCCACCCGGCTTGTTCTCGACGATGACGTTCCAGCCGGTCTGATCGGTCAGCTTGGCCTGGATGATACGCGCCACAGGATCGGTCGATCCACCTGGCGGGAAAGGCACGACGATCTTGATCGGGCCTCTCGGCCAGTCGCCGACATTCTGGGCGCGCACGATGGCCGGGCTGGCGGCGGTCATGGCGACCGTGCCGGCAAAGAAGGTCCGGCGGCGCAAATTCTTCATTGAAGTCCTCCCTAACTCGGGCGCGAGCCTATTCGTGCTTTCATTTATTGTGCAAGACCTACCTTGGGTTTGGGGCGAGTTCTTGGCCCCAGAATTGATTGCGGTTCGTAAATCCTCACGAACAGGGGATTTTCGTCTCGAGTCCCTGCAGACCGGAGGGCTGCGCGAACTTTTTGCCAATCCGTTTCGGGGCGGCTATCTAACGGCCCATGTCGCTCATTAGAGGTGAAACTGGCGAGTGGGAGATCGTTCTCGGGCTGGAAGTCCATGCCCAAGTGATCTCCGATGCCAAGCTGTTCTCGGGCGCTCCGACCGCGTTCGGCGCCGAACCCAACACCCAGGTGTCGCTGGTCGACGCGGGCATGCCCGGCATGCTGCCGGTGATCAACGCCCGCTGCATCGAGCAGGCAGTGCGCACGGGGCTGGGCCTGAACGCCAAGATCAATCTGCGCTCGGTATTCGACCGCAAGAACTACTTCTTCCCTGACCTGCCGGCTGGTTATCAGATCTCGCAGTACAAGGACCCCATCGTGGGTGAGGGCGAGGTCGAAGTCGATCTCGAGGGCGGCGTCACCAAGAAAATCGGTATCGAGCGGCTGCACCTCGAGCAGGACGCGGGCAAGAGCCTGCACGACCAGCATCCGAGCCAGACTTATGTCGACCTGAACCGCTCGGGCGTGGCGCTGATGGAGATCGTCAGCAAGCCGGATTTGCGCTCGGCCGACGAGGCGGCGGCGTATCTCACCAAGCTCCGCTCGATCATGCGCTATCTGGGCACCTGTGACGGCAACATGGACGAAGGCTCCATGCGTTGCGATGTCAACGTCTCGGTGCGCAAGCCGGGCGGCGAACTCGGCACGCGTTGCGAGATCAAGAATGTGAATTCGATCCGCTTCGTGAAGCAGGCGATTGAGTACGAAGCGCGCCGCCAGGTCGAGATCATCGAGGGTGGCGGCAAGATCGTGCAGGAGACGCGCAGATTCGATCCGGGTAAGGGTGTGACAAGCTCGATGCGCTCCAAGGAAGACGCGCACGACTACCGTTACTTCCCCGATCCCGACCTGCTGCCGCTGGTACTGGAGCAGAAATTCGTCGACGAGATCAGGGCGAGCCTGCCCGAGCTGCCTGATGCCCGGAAGGCACGCTTCATCAGTGAGTACGGCCTGACGCCCTACGACGCGGGCGTGCTGGTGCTCGAAAAGGAAACTGCCTCTTTCTTCGACATCGTCGCCAAGGGCCGCGATGCCAAGGAAGTGGTGAAGCTGGTGACCGGCGATTTCTTCGCCATGCTCAACCGCCGGGGCATCGGCATCTCCGAATCGCCGATCAAGGCCGAGCATCTCGGCAAGTTGATAGATCTGCAGAAGGACGGCACGATTTCCGGCCGCATCGCCAAGGACCTGTTCCTGGCGATGGAGGAGACCGGCAAGGATCCTGCCGTGCTGGTTGAGGAGCGCGGCCTGAAGCAGGTCACCGACACAGGTGCGATCGAGGCGGCGATCAAGGAAATCGTCGCGGCGAATCCGAAGCAGGTCGAGGCCTACAAGGCCAAGCCGACCATGATTGGATGGTTCGTCGGTCAGGTGATGAAGGCGACCGGCGGCAAGGCCAACCCGAAGATCGTCAATGAGTTGCTGAAGAAAGCGCTGGACGGTTGACCATGACCGCGAAGCTTTATGCCATGACCTGCGGCTACCTGAACGGGCCGTTCGATTCGTTGATGGAGGGCGGGGAGGGCCGGATCGACCTGCCGATCCCATCATTCCTCATCGAGCATCCCAAAGGTCGCGCGCTGTTCGACACGGGTATGCACCCGCAGCTGCGCACCGATGCCAAGAGCCGTATCAGCGAGCGGCTTGTGACGATGTTCGACTTCACGAAGTTCGGTCCGAAGGACGACATCAAGTCGAAGCTCGAATCGATCGACCGCGATCCGGACAAGATCGATTTCATCATCACCTCCCATCTGCATTTCGACCATGCCGGCGGCAACGAGTTCGTGCCCAACGCCACCGTGATCGTGCAGCGCCGAGAATGGGAAGTCGGAATGTCGGCCGAGGGCGAGACCAAGTTCGGCTTCTACAAGGCCGACTTCGACAAGGGCCATAAGGTCAAGCAGGTCGAGGGCGAACACGATGTGTTCGGCGATGGCAGCGTGGTCTGCATTCCAACCTACGGCCACACGCCCGGCCACCAGTCGCTCAGGGTGCGCACGGATAAGGGCGACATCGTGCTCACCGGCGACGCCTGTTATTTCTGCCGGACCCTGAAGGAACGCCGGCTGCCGACGCGGGTCTTCGACCGCGCCGAGATGCTGGCTTCGCTCGATCGACTGGAGTCTCTGGAAAAGGCCGGCGCGAAGTTGATCTTCGGCCACGACCCGGAGTTCTGGAAGAGCGTGCCACAGGGGCCCGCTCCGTTGTTCTGAGCGTCGTGCCCTAATTCTGGGGCAGGAATTCGATCATGAGCCCGCCGGCCTGTTCCGGGGCGATGAGCACGCGGTCGCCTTCGGCCAGGGCGAACGGCACGTTGTTGGCGCGCAGAAGCGCCTGCAGGGGGCGCGCACGCTCGACGGCAATGCCGACGCCAACCACGGCAGGGCGGCGCGTCGGTGCGATCACTTCGATGTCCTTGTATTCGTTCTGATAGGCGGACGGAGACCAGATCAGCAGTTCGACCGCACCGGTCTTGACCACCGAGCAGCCGTCGAAGATTTCCTCGCCCTCGGCGCTCCAAGCCTTGGCCAGAACCTCCATGGCGGCTGCCGGATCGTCGGCGACGGCATGTACGGCGATGAAGCCCAGTGCGCCGTTGGGATGGATGATCCATTCCGGACCTGAGTACGCATCGGGCGTTTTGTGCTGCACCGGCAGCCAGGGCAGGGGCCCGCCGCCCTCACCGACCACGAAGCTCGCTTCGGTCTCCATGCCGTCCTCGTTCTCCCAGTGCTGCGAGCGTTCCTCGCCTTTGGTTTCGGCGACGTTGACCGCGAGCGTGAATCCCTCGAATTCACCTTCTGTGAGGTCGATGTAGTTGGGGACATCCTCGTCGGCTGGCTGGAAGCAGATCAGACGCGGGTCGGACTCCTCGGGTGTGATGTTGAAGCCGAGCTGCTCGAGTTGGGTCGCGACTCGAGCCGGGTCGGTGAGCGTCATGGTGAGGTGATCGATATCGCGCACGGAAATCTTCATGGGCGCGGTCATACATGCTAATGGCCGCCGGTCAAGAATCCCCTAGGGAGCACAGAACATGTCCAAGCCTGTATTGCACGGAATCTGGTTGTCGGGCCCTACCTACAAGGCGGGTCTCGCGATGTCGCTGATGGGACAGCCATTCGCCTACAAGCACGTCGATCTGCGTGCCGGCGCGCACAAGAAACCGGAATATCTCGCGGTCAACCGCTTCGGTCAGGTGCCGGCGCTGGAGGACGGCGGGCTGAAGCTCTGCCAGTCCGGCTCGATCCTGCTCTACCTCGCCGAGAAGCACGGCAAGATGGGCGGCAAGACTTCCGAGCAGAAGGCGCGGGTGCGCGAGTGGATCTTCTGGGAGTTCGACCGGCTGGCGCCGAACATCTATCGCCCGCGCGCCATCAAGCGCGGCTTCCTAAAGGCCGACGACAGCGTCTACGCGATGTACGTCAATCTCGCGAAGGACGCGCTCAAGGTGCTCGATGCCGAACTCGGTGCGGGCCCGTTCCTGACCGGAGGCGAGGCCACGGTGGCCGACGTCGCCGTCTATGGTGACGTGGCCTACGCCGGTGAGGCCGAGATCGACCTGTCGCCCTATCCAAACGTCAAAGCCTGGATGGCGCGAGTCGAGGCACTCCCGGGTTTCGCGAAGTACGAAGACGTGCTGCCGAAGGCGGATGCGGCCTAACTCAGGTCGCTTCCAGCGTCTTCTTCATGAACGGGGCGGCGTGATCCATCATGCCGCCCACAATCGGCCCGAGTTCGTCGGGCAGCAGGTCGATCGTCCAGATAAGGCGGCAGGTACTTGATCCGTCGGCTATCACCTGAATCGAGCCGTTGTAGTGCGTGGGGCGGCCTTCCACGACAGTATAGACGAGACGCATCTCAGCATCGTCGATTGACACCAGCCGCTCGCGAGCCGCCAGCCCGTTGAAGAAAGTAATGACGCGATCTCCCTTGTCGATCTCGAGCCCGGTGAGGAAGCCTGGCGCCACGCGGGTGTGAACCTGTCCGAAGTCGCGCACCGCTTCCCAGACTTTGGCGGCAGGCACATTGAGGGGGTGTTCGCGGCGATTGGTTGCCATGGGTCGATTCTCCTGAAGGGGGATGAGCCTATCTAGGATTGGCCCGTGCTATGGGTCTGGCGGTTTTCGGACAGGATCGTTTTCGATGGGCGTGTCCAAATCGTCGATGATTTCACCGGGGGTCCTGGCCCTGCTGCTGTTCCTTTGGCCGGTGGCGGCGGCGCACGTCACCAGTACCGGGGGGGCCGTTCTTGACGTCCAGGGCGACCGGCTGAGCTATCGGCTGACGCTGGCGCCGGAGGAAGTCGATCCGCTTTACGTCCCGATCCTTCAGGCGGCAGGAAAGGGCGAGGGCGCCGCGGTTGCGCAAGTGGTCCAGGCATTGCATGCCTACGCCCGCTTCACCGTTCAGGGCGAGGCTTGCACATCGGAACGCGCCAGCGTGCGGCGGGCTGGAACAAGTGACGACAAACTCGTGCTCGAGATGGTGCTGTCCTGTGGGCAGCCGGCCGGTACGCTTTGGATCCGGGACGATTGGCCGGAAGTGCTTGGGGCGCATTTCCAGACCGTGATGACGGTCAATGTCGCGCGGCGCACCGCTGGCCAGTTCGTGTTCCTCGACGATCGTCGTGAGGCGACCCTCGAATTGCAGGCAGCCCCCGTTGTCAGCTGGACGTCCTTCATCCTGATGGGGGCCGAGCATATTCTGGGCGGGCCCGACCATCTGCTGTTTCTGTTGGCGCTGTTGGCGCTGTCGCGCGGGCTTTGGTCGACGGTGACGATCGTTACCGGGTTCACGCTGGCCCATTCGATTTCGCTCAGCCTCGCGACGCTCGGCTGGGTCGATGTGCCCTCGCGCATCGTCGAGCCGTTGATCGCCGCCTCGATTGTCTGGGTGGCGGTCGAGAACCTTCTGGCGCCGCGAAACGAGTTTCGGCGCTGGCTGATGGCGGCGTTCTTCGGCCTGGTACACGGGCTGGGCTTCGCCAATGGCCTGCTCGAATTGGGCTTGCCGCGCGGGTCTCTCGTGCCTGCGCTGGCAGGCTTCAATCTCGGTGTCGAGCTGGGCCAACTCCTGTTCGTCGCAATTGCGTTGCCGGCGATCATCTGGGCGTCACGACCGGGATGCCTTGTGCGTTTGCCGCAGGTGATGTCGCTTGGCGCCGCGGCAGGGGGCATGGTGTGGCTGCTGCAGCGGGTGTTTTTCTCGCCCTGACCTTCCGAAGATGCTTTGATGACGTCAACCCATCGGGAGGAAAAGTGAAGATGTTTCGTGCAGCGGTTCTCGCCGTGACATCGCTTGCCGTCGCTGTGCCAGCCTTCGGACAGGGGATCCCGCGGGCCCAGTCACCGGAGGAGGTTGGTTTCGTCGCGACCCGGCTGAAGCGCCTGTCGGATCGCATCGAGGAAGGTGTGCGGAACAACGAGATTCCGGGCGCCGTCGTCTTGATCGCCCGCAACGGCAAGCTCGTGATGTTCAACGCCTTTGGCTTCCGCGACAAGGAAGCCAAGGCACCGATGAAGACCGATTCGATATTCCGCATTGCTTCGATGACCAAGCCGATCACGTCGGTGGCAGCAATGATTCTTGCGGAGGAGGGCAAGCTCACTCTCGCCGACAAGGTGTCGAAATACATCCCCGCCTTTGCCGACACCAAGGTCTCGGTGTCGACCCGGAAGGCCGACGGAACAAACGAGTTGGGGCTCGAACCGCAGTTTCGGCCAATGACCGTGCACGATCTGTTGCGCCACACTTCTGGGCTGACCTACGGCGCGGCCGGCAGCAATCCGGTCAAGCAGTCCTATGTCGACATGAAGGTGATGGCGCCTGACCAGACCAACGAGCAGATGGCCGAGAAGCTCGCCAAGCTGGCACTGCTCTATCAACCGGGCACGACGTGGGAATATTCGATGTCGACCGACGTGCTGGGGCGCGTCATCGAGGTGGCCTCGGGCATGCCGCTCGACAAATTCATCGAGGAACGGATCACCAAGCCACTTCGAATGGGCGACACCGGCTTCGATGTCGGACCCGAGAAGAAGGATCGCGGGGCGAAGGCGCAGAAGGAAGGGCCAAAAGGAGAAGTCCTTCCAATCCCCGACGTCACGCTCAAGACAACATGGAAGTCTGGGGGTGCCGGCCTGGTCAGCACGGCGGCGGACTATGCGCGCTTTCTTCAGATGTTCGCCAACGGAGGTCAGCTTGACGGCGCGCGTCTTCTTTCGCGCAAGTCGATCGACCTGATGACCGCCGACCATCTACCGCCGGACATCAGGATGGGCGACGACATGTGGCGCCTCGAGGCGTTCGAGCCCAGTTCTCGACTGGGCCAGGGCTTCGGCCTGGGGTTTGCGATTCGCAACGATCAAGGTCGGAGCCCGCTGCACGGATCGCCCAACGACTATTACTGGGGCGGCGCTTGGGGCACCTATTTCTGGCACGACCCGCGTGAGCATCTTTACGTGGTGTTCATGATGCAATCGCCCGCCGCGCATCTCCAGTACCGCTACCTGATGCGCGAACTGGTCTACCAGGCACTGATCGGCAACTGACGTGGGGGCGCGGTGACCACACTCGCGGTCTTCACCAAGAACCGGCTTAACCCGGCCTATCGCGCGGCGCGTCTTGCCGCCGACCGGGTCGCGGCGGCCGCCGGGGCAAGGGCGGTACATTTCGTGCCCGAGAAGCCGGACAACGTCGAGCAGCAAAAGCTGCTGGTCGAGGAAGCGTTGCGGCTGAAGCCCGACGCTGTGGTGTTCGTGCCGGCGGACGATGTCGCGATGCTGCCCGATCTTGCGAAGTTTGCAGCCGTCGGTATTCCGGTCGTGGTTTGCATAAACCGGATGGAGGGGCCTTGTGCCGCCTTCGTCGGGTCCGACGATGTCCAGGTCGGCCGTACGGCGGCCACCGCGTTGTTTTCCGGCCTGAAGGGCAAGGGCGCGGTCGTCGCGCTTGACGGACCGGACACGGCGCGGACCTGCCGCGACAGGGCCGATGGGTTGGCACAGGCGCTGGGCAACCATCCCGGCATTGATCTGGTCGGTCGGGACTGCGGCATGAACCTGCGCGTGGAGGGACGTGAGGCGATGGAGCGTCTTCTTGCACGCCATGCTCGGATCGATGGCGTGTGGTGTGCCAACGACGTCATGGCCTTCGGAGCGCTGGAGGCACTCGACGCCGCGCAGCGGACCGCTCAGATCGTCGGCGTGAACGGACTCGCTGAGGCAATCGCCAACATCGAAAGCGGCCGCATGCTCGCGAGTGTGGATTTCAGCGCCTACAAGATCGCAACGTTTGCCGCCGAGGCGGCGATCCGTCATCTGCGCGGCGAGAAGCTGCCGGCCGTTATCACCCTGCCGGCCGAGTTGATCGACAGGGTGAATATCGCGAAGTGGAAGGCGCCGATGGAAGACCGGCCGATTCCCTCCTGGTCGGAGATCGTACGCTAGGTCTTCAGCTTCATGCGGCCGAGGAAGTCGCGCTTGCCGACGGCCACCCCTTTGTTGCGCAGGATGTCGTAGGCCGTCGTGGCGTGAAAGTAGAAGTTCGGCAGGGAGAAGGACTGCAGGAAGCCCTCCGCCGTGAACGGCATCTTGATGTCGCGGACCGAGAAGATGACGTCTTTGCCCGCGCAGGCGTTCAACTCCTCCGGCGTCACCTTCTTCAACTCGGCGTGCGCGCCGCTCACGAGGCCCTGCAAGCCCGCATAGTCGGAAGGGGGCGTGCCGCCTGGGGGCGCGAAGGCGCCCGCCTGCACGCCGCGAATGGCGCCGAGAGAGTGATGCACGACCGCCCGAATTTGAAAGGTGAACGGCAGCATGTCGTCGAACAGCCGGGCTTCCATGATCGAATTCGGATCGACGCCCTTTTCTTTGAAGTGCGCGGCGCCCTTGGCAAGGAATCCTTCTGTGGCGCCCACGATCTGCAGGTAGTGCGGAACGCAAAGGTCGAAGAGTGAGAAGCTCAAGATTTCCTCGTGTCGTGAAGTCTGGTCCGAAAGCGTTCAGGCTGCATTTGGGCGGTCGGCCGTGTCGGTCGCTCTGCGTAACGCCGCTCGCGCCAGCAGTCGTGTCGAATCGAGGGTCGGCAGGCTTGCATTGGCATCGCTGATGATCAGGGGGATCTCGGTGCAGCCCAGGACGACGGCGTCGCAGCCTTCGATCTTGAGACGATCGATCACGCCTTTAAAATAGGTCACGGCTTTCGGCGAGAAGACGCCGCAGACCAACTCGTCCATAATGTTCGCTTGCATTCGGCGCGCTCGTCGGCTGAGGGACGAACGAACTGAAGACCGCGTGCGGCGAGCTTCTCGGGATAGACTTCGCTTTCGACCAGCCATCTGGTACCGGTCAGGCCAATGCGCTTGAAGCCGCACCTCGCCGCCTCGGTCGCAACTTCCTCGGCGATATGGAGCCACGGCAGGGGCGAGCGCGGCAGGACGTGCGGCATCGCCTGGTGAATGGTGTTGTCGGGGTAGATCGCGAACTCCGCGCCCATGCGCTTCAGCTTCTCGGCCGATCCGACCATCAGGTCGCCGACGCCGCGCCAGTCGCCGCGATAGATGCAGTCCATATAGTCCGCGAGGGACGGCGAATGCATCGAAACTTCTGGATGCGCATGGTTGCGGCCGAGCAGGGCGGCGCCCTCGACGCAGATCGTCTTGTAGCAGAGTGCGGCGCCTTCGGCCGAACAGGCGGCGATCCCGATATGCTGTGTCATGGCCGGAGCTTACAAAAGGCGGCAGATCCGGTCGCCCGAATTCTCATGCGAGTGTGAATACGACAGCGCTTCGCGGGACCGCGAACCGGGAGTAGGGTCGCGCCGACAAATCGGCAGGAGACAGCAATGATCGACCTCCACTACTGGCCCACGCCCAACGGCTTCAAGATCACGATCATGCTCGAGGAGTGCGGGCTACCGTACAAGATCATCCCGGTGAACATCGGCACCGGCGAGCAGTTCAAGCCCGAATTCCTGAAGATCAGCCCCAACAATCGGATGCCGGCGATCGTCGATCACGATCCTCCCGGCGGTGACACGCCGGTCTCGGTGTTCGAGTCGGGCGCCATCCTGCAATACCTCGCGGAAAAGACGGGCAAGTTCCTGCCGAAGGCTCTGCGCGGCAAATACGAGGTGTTGCAGTGGCTCAACTGGCAGATGGGCGGATTGGGTCCGATGGCAGGTCAGGCCAACCACTTCAACGTCTATGCGCCACAGTTCACGCCGGTCGAGGCGCTCAAGTATGGACAGGACCGCTATAGCAACGAGGTCAACCGGCTGTTCGGCGTCCTTAATAAGCGGCTTGCCGAGCGCGAATTCGTGGCTGGTGATCTGTCGATCGCCGACTTCGCGATCTGGCCGTGGCTGGTGAGCTTCAAGAACTTCCGCCAGAGCATGGACGACTTCCCCAATCTCAAGCGCTACTTCGAAAAGAGCATGGGCGAGCGGCCGGCGGTGAAGAAGGGTAGGGCTGTCGGCGCCGAGCTGCGCGCCACGCCGGGCATCAATACCGACGAACAGCGCAAGATCCTGTTCGGACAGACCGCGTCGGTCGTGCGCTGAGATTCGGCGTCGCTGCGACCGAGGCTCCTGACGAAATCTGACAGGAGCATGGAGATAGTCGGGCGGGCAACAAGGAGTCCGCCATGCTCGATGCAGCGCTAGGCGCGCTCGGCCGAATGACCGAGCGACCCAGTTCCGATTTCGACTTCTTCATGGGCATCTGGCACTGCCGGCACCGCTTTCTCGTCAGGCGCCTGGCCGACTGCCACGACTGGATCGAGTTCGGCGGCTGCTGTGCGGCGCGCAGGATTCTGGGCGGCTGGGGGAATTGCGACGAGAGTGAGATCAATCTGCCAGGTGATTCCTATCGCGCCATGAGCCTGCGTACCTGGGATCCCGCGCGGCGCAAATGGACGATCTACTGGCTGGACAGCCGCGTGCACGGAAAGCTCGGTGCGCCGGTGAGGGGCGGTTTCGACAAAGGGCTGGGCGTTTTCTACGGCGACGACAGCCAGGAGGGCCGGCCGATCCGTGTGCGCTATCTGTGGTCGCGCATCACCGAGAATTCGGCGCGCTGGGAGCAGGCGTTCTCGCCCGACAGAGGCATCAGTTGGGAGACCAACTGGTACATGGATTTCACGCGCCTGTAGTCGCGCGCATACACCTGGCGGCAAGGAGGAGCGCGGCCATCACCTGTCCCGCGAGGCCGGCAGGATGGTTAACGTCCTGTTGCGTCAACGCCAAATCGCGCTCAGTCGGGCAGGATTGTGTACCCTCGACGGCACTTGACGCCCACAGGCGGCAAACCCACGTTTGACGGTGCCCGGAATCGGGCGGGAGGCGCTGTCATGCAGGCACAGGAACGCGAACTCATCACCGGACTGTACGAGCGGCTCCGTCAATTCGAGGTCCAGGCGCGCGATCCGGAGGCTGAGCGGCTGATCGCAGAACTGGTGTCGCGGCAACCTTCCACGCCGTACCTGCTCACGCAGACCGTGCTGGTCCAGGAGGAGGCGCTGAAGGCCGCGCAGGCGCGCATTGCCGAACTGGAGGCCAAGGCGGCTGGTGGGTCAGGATTTCTTGCGTCTGCGCCCAGCATCGGGCCATGGGGCGCCAAGCCTGCATCGGCTGTGCCGCAGACGGTGGCGCAGCCGGCGCAGGCCCCAAAGCCTCCGGGTCCGTTCAATCAGGGCGGCGGAAGCTTCATGCGGTCGGCACTCGCGACCGCAGCCGGCGTTGCAGGTGGCGCGCTGCTGTTCGAAGGTATCCGCGGCATGTTCGGAGGCGGTCAGGCGCAGGCGGCACCTCTTTTGCCCAGCGAGCAGTTGCGGCCGGTCGAACTTGCGCAGGACGACGGCGCAGCGGATGACTACGATACGTCCGGCGATAGTTCTGGCTTCGATGGCGGCGGCGGATCGGACGATTTCTGATCCCGCGCCGATCGTCGGCCGGCGAAGGGGGAGACATTGGCGACGATCGAACTACATACCTGGGGTACGCCCAACGGCCGCAAGGTCTCGATCATGCTTGAGGAGTGCGGGCTGCCTTACAGCGTGCACAAGGTCGACATTTCCAAGGGCGAGCAGCACAAGCCCGAGTTCCTGAAGATCAGCCCGAACAACCGCATTCCGGCGATCGTCGATCCTGACGGTCCGGGCGGCAAACCGCTCAGCCTGTTCGAATCGGGCGCGATACTGATCTACCTCGCCGAGAAGACCGGCAAGTTCCTGCCCAAGGATCCCGTCCAGCGTTACAAGACGTTCGAATGGCTGATGTGGCAGATGGGCGGCGTCGGCCCGATGTTCGGCCAGGCGCATCACTTCCTGCGCGCGGCGCCGACCAAGATCGAGTACGGCATCAAGCGCTATGTCGACGAGGCCAAGCGCCTCTATGGCGTGCTCGACAAGCAGCTGGCTGGTAATGCCTTCGCGGCGGGCGCCGAATACACGATCGCCGACATGGCGATCTTTCCGTGGACCGCCCGGCACGAGTGGCACACCGTCAATCTCGCCGACTTTCCCAACGTCAAGCGTTGGTACGACACGATCAACGCGCGACCGGCGGTGACCAAGGGCATGGCGGTGCCGTATCTCAACTAGGGCCGCAGTAGCCGGCCTGGTGCTGTCGCTGGGCGCTTGCGCCCAGCCGCAGCAGCCGGCTGTGTGTGCGCCGCCGCTCAAGGCCGCACTGCAGGTCGACCTCTATTTCGGCCGGGAGACGGACAAGGGTGAGGTGAGCGAGCGGGACTGGGCCGCTTTCCTGGCCGAGGACGTGACACCACGCTTTCCGGACGGTCTCAGTGTGCTGGAGGTGCAGGGACAATACCGCGAGCCTTCGGGGAAGATCACCCGAGAGCGCTCGAAGCTTCTGGTCGTCGTCCTGTTCGATGCGCAAAGCCAGCACAAGAAAGTCGGCGAAGTCGCACGCGCCTACGTGACGAGATTTGGCCAGCACAGCGTCTTTCGGGTGGAACATCCGGTCTGCGCCGGCGGCGTGATCTGACGCGGCCGGGGAGGCGCGGCGGCGTCACCCCAGTTGCTGCTGGACGAGTCCGATCGCGATGGCGGCGCCCAGAGCCCACAGGAGATTGCGCTCGGTGAACACCACGAACAGGCCGGCACCGAGGGTGAGCGCGATGCTGAGCGGTCCGTGAGCTGACGCTCCGGTCATGATCCAGCCGCTGGCCAGGATCATGCCGATGGCGAGCGGCACCAGCCCGTCTTTCACGATCGCGAGCCAGCGCGACCGTCCCGCGCGCAGCATCAGGCGGCTGGCAGCGAAGGCGAGCAGGCAGGGCGGCCCTGTCATCGCAAGGGTCGCGACCAGGAGGCCGGCCAGTCCTGCCACCTGCCAGCCTATCAGGCTCACGATCATCACGTTGGGACCCGGCGCGAGCTGGGCCAGGGCAAAGAGGTTGGCGAAGGTCGGCGCATCCATCCAGTGCAGCACATCAACAGCCTGCCGGTGCATCTCCGGTACCACGGCGTTGGTGCCGCCGAACTGCAACAGGGAAAGCCAGCCGAACGTGACTCCGATTTGTTGCAGCAGGTCGCTCATCGCCGTCGCCACCACACGAGAAAGATGCTGAGCGGCCCCAGGATCGCCATGGCGAGGGCCATCGGGGCCTGGAACAACCCGACGGAGATGAAGGCGGCAAGGCCGATCGCGATGGCTGGAACATCGGGCTTGAGCTTGCGCGCCATCTTGAGTGCGGTGCCGATCACCAGCCCTGCGGCGGCCGAGGCGCCGGCGGCGATCGCGGCCTGCACGGCGGGCAGTCCTTCGAGGCGGCCGTAGATCAGCGCGATACCGATCAGGATGGCGATCGGCATGCAGAGAATGCCCAGCACGGCCGAGATTGCGCCGCCGGTGCCGTGAAAGCGGTCGCCTATGATGATGGCGGAGTTGACGGTGTTGGGACCGGGCAGCACCTGACCGATGCCCAGGATCGAGGCGTACTCGCGTTCGTCGAGCCATCGCCGGTCCTCGACGATGACATGGCGCGCCCAGGGCGCGACGCCGCCGAAGCCGAGCAGGCCGATCTTCAGGAATCCCAGAAAGAGTTCGGTTCGCGAGATCGCCTTCATCGCATCAGTCTAGGCGAGGCACCTGCGGGCCAGCACTGCGCGCGGCGAAGCCCAGCCCCGGTCGCTGCGCAGGCCGATATGGCGGCCGTATCGAGTAGGTACGCTTCAGGCGCGGCGGACCATCGAGGGGACGAGGTCCTTCAGGGTCGGCGCACCCATCTGCATCATTACTGACCGCAGTTCGCCCTGCAGGATTTCCAGTACGCGCTCGACTCCAGTCTGCCCGAAGGCGCCGAGCCCCCAGAGATAGGGGCGGCCGATCCCAACGGCGTTTGCGCCCATTGCCAGTGCCTTCACGATGTCGGTGCCGCGCCGGAAGCCCGAATCGACGATGATCGGCACCTTGCCGCCCACCGCTTCGACGATCTCGGGCAGCGCGTCGATGGTCGCGCGGCCGCTGTCTTCGGCGCGGCCGCCATGGTTCGAGACCACGATGCCGTCCAGACCGTTGGCGACGGCGAGTCTGGCATCTTCGGCCGTCATCAGCCCCTTCACGAGGAGCCGGGTCTTCACCGTGTCCCGCAGCCGCTTGATGAAGGCCCAGGTGAGCGTCGTGTGCCCGGTGGTCATGAGGCCCGAGCCGTCGATACCCTCGAAATTCGGCTTGCGGCCGAGGAAGCTCGCCATGCTGCGCTGATGGCAGGCGCTGCAGTCGCGCGTGTCCATGCGGATCATGCGTGCGAGCGTCTCCCAGTTCTGCCGCGCCAGGACATCGACCGTCAGCACGATCGCGCCCGCACCGGCCTTGTCCGCCCGGCGGGCGAGCGCCTCGGCGACGTCCCAGCGGTCGGTCGGGTAGAGCTGGAACCACACTGGTCTGCCGCGCGCCTCGATCGCCGCTTCGATCGAGGTCGTGGCGACGGTCGACAGCATCTGCAGGTGATTGCCCTTGCGAGCGGCGCGCGCGACGGCGACCTCGCCGTCTTCGTGGAAGGCGCGGTTGGAGCCGGTGGGCGAGATCACGATCGGGCTGCCCCAGGTCTCGCCAAACAGCTCCATGCGCGTGTCGATGCGGCTGACGTCGATCAGTCGCCGGGGCAGGAGTTGGAACTTCAGGAAACCCTCGCGGTTGGCACGCAAGGTGACCTCGTCGTCGACGCCTGAGGCCATGTAGCCGAAATGCGCCGGGGGCAGGTTCTTGTGCGCCACGATCTCGAAGTCGAAGACGTCGAGCGCGCTGCGCGGCGAGTCGATTGGCTTGTCGAGCAGGCGCGGCGCCCAGACGGAGGGATCGGGGAGGCGCTCGGCCTGTGCGAGCGCGTCGCTTCCCGCCAGCAGCGGGCTCGCCGCCAGGAACCTCAGGAGATTTCGGCGATGGATCAGCGCTCCGCCCATCGCACCATCTTGGTCATGAAGGTATCGCAGGCATCCATCTGCGAACGGGCGACGAACTCGTTGGGCTGATGGGCCTGCGAGATGTCGCCGGGGCCGCAGATCACTGTCGGGATGCCGCGGGCCCGGAAGATGCCGGCCTCGGTGCCGTAAGGCACGGCGTAGGTGCGGTTGCCGCCGGTCCATTGCAGGGCGAGCTTGGCGGCTTCCTCGTTCTCCTCGGGCTTGAGGCCGGGGACGAACGAGCGCCGCCGCAGCGTGATGTCGGCGTCGGGATGCTTGGCCTTCATCTTGGGCAGCAGCAGCTCGGCGATGTACTGCTCGGCACGCCGCTGCACCTCGCTGGAGTCGCCGTGGGGCAGAGTGCGATAACCCCAGTTCAGCGTGCACTCGCGGGCCAGAATATTGCCGGCAGTGCCGCCCTTGATGATGCCGACATTGATCGTGGTGTGGTTGGGCAGGGTGTCGGTCTTGGCATCCGTGCGCGCCGACAACTCCTCCTGCAACTCGTTCAGCCAGTGAATGAACTCGCCCGCGAAATGAATGGCGCTGACGCCGAGATGGGTCATCGAGGAATGTGCCTCGAAGCCGGTGAAGGTTGCGACCAGGCCGCCGCCGGCGTTCTGCGCGTTGACCACGCCCATCATGGTCGGCTCGCCGACGATCACCGCCTGCGGCCGCTTCACCGCGCCGACCAGCTTCTCGACCAGTGCCGGCGCGCCGAGGCAGCCGACCTCCTCGTCGTAGCTGAAGGCGAAATGCAGCGGCACTTTCAGTCGAGCGCGCTGGAAAGCCGGCAGGTTGGCCAGACACGCCGCGATGAAGCCCTTCATGTCGCAGGTGCCGCGGCCGTAGAGATTGCCGTCGCCCTTGTCGGTAAGGGTCCACGGATCGGTATCCCAGGGCTGGCCGTCGACCGGGACCACGTCGGTA
>CAYZQZ010000006.1:0-12085 GCA_964480235.1 uncultured Reyranella sp.
ATGGTCTACCTGATCGAGCACAACGGCCAGGTCGCCATGCCCGAGGGTATGAGCTCGGTGGTCGGTCGCTCGAACGCCATCATCGGGCTGTCGATGGCCAAGATGGAGGGGCTGCTCAACGAGTTCCGCCGGACCTGGGTGACGGGGGCCACGCGGGAGACCGCGCGGCTCGCCAACGTGGTGCGCGAGGCCTTCGGCGAGGACAGCGGAGATGCGGCCGCGAAGGGCCTGGCCAAGGCCTGGTCCGACACCGCGGAAGAGTTGCGCCAGCGCTTCAACGCCGCCGGCGGGGCGATCGGCAAGCTCGACAGCTGGGGCATGCCCCAGCACCACGACCGCCGCGCGCTGCTCTCCGCGGGCATGCAGGCCTGGATCGACCACATCACGCCGCGGCTCGATCTTCAGCGCATGAAGCACCCGCTGACCGGCAATGCCATGACGGCGGCCGACCTCAAGTCGTCGCTGGAGTACATCTGGCGCAACATCACCTCGGACGGCTGGATGGAGCGCGACGCCACCGCGCAGCGCCGCGGGCTCGGCGCCTTGTCGAACCAGCGCGCCGACAGCCGGTTCCTGCACTTCAAGAATGCCGACGCCTGGCTCGAGTACCAGGCCGCGTTCGGCGGCGGCGCCGACCCCTTCGCGTCGATGATGAGCCACGTGCGCGGCATGGCCGAGGACATCGCGGCCATGGAGATCCTGGGGCCGAACCCGGCGGCGATGCTGACCTGGCTCGGCAACTTCGTCGAGCGCCAGGCCTCGCTGAAGATGATCGGCGAGCCCGCGCTGTTCCCAACGCGGGCGGAATACACCGGCCGCGAGATGACGGCGGCCGGAGATTGGGCGGCATCGAAGAACCCGGCCGACTACGCCCGCGCCCAGGTCAAGATGGCCGGCGAGATGTGGGACATTTTCCGCGGCGCGGCGGGGGCCGCGGTGAACCAGCGGATCGCCGACGGGTTCTCGACGGTGCGCAACCTCAACGTCGCCTCCAAGCTCGGCTCGGCGACGATCTCGGCGGTGACCGACGTCGCCTTCCAGCAGATGGCGCGGTCCTTCACCGGCCTGCCGGTGCTGAAGACCTACCAGGACGTCGTGACCTCGTTCGCAACGGGCCGCAAGCGCGACGCCGTGGCCGCCGGCCTCATCCTCGATACCGCGATGCACGTCCTGCACCAGGAGGCGCGCTGGGTCGGCGGCATCCAGGGCCCGGCCTGGTCGTCCTACCTCGCCGACCGCACCATCGCCTGGTCGGGGCTGCAGGCCTGGACGCAAGCCGGCCGGCATGCGTTCGGGCTCGCCTTCATGGCCGAGCTCGGCCAGCGTGCCACACTCACCTTCGACAAGCTGCCGCCGGCGCTGCGGCGGGCCTTCGGCCGCTACGGGCTCACCGCCGCCGACTGGGACGCGATCCGGCTCGATGCCGACGTGCAGGCGGGGCGCGAGCCCTTCATCAAGCCGGCCAATGTCGAGCGCGCCATGGCGGCGGCCGGGCGATCCGGCGATCGCATCGCCGAGCGTTACCTCGAGATGATCCTGCAGGAGACCGAGTACGCGGTGCCGCAGGGGACACTGCAGGCCAAGGCGCGGGCCTATGGTGGGCTCAAGCGCGGCACGTTGCGCGACGAGGCCTTCCGTTCGATGGGCCAATTCAAGATGTTCGGCATCTCGGTCGCCTTGCTGCAGGGGCAGCGCATCGCCACCGAGACGGTGCTGAACGGCGCGATGCGCGGGGGCGGCTACGCGGCGGCACTGCTAATCACCGGCACGCTCTACGGCGCGCTCGCGATGCAGATGAAGGCGATCAAGGACGGCAAGGATCCCCGGCCGATGGCCGGGCCCGATGCCTGGAAGTTCTGGGGCGGCGCGCTGCTGCAGGGCGGCGGCATGGGCATCTACGGCGATTTCCTCGCGTCCGAGACCAACCGGATGGGCGGCGGCCTCGCCCGCACCGTGATCGGCCCCACGGGCGACCTTGCAGCCAGCGTGCTGTCGCTGACCTCGGGCAACGTCGCGCAGTACATGCGGGGAGAAAAAACCAACCTCGGCCGCGAGACCGTGCGCTTCCTCGGCCAGAACACGCCGGGCGGCTCGCTGTGGTACCTGCGCGCGGCCTACGAGCGCACCGTCCTCGATCAGCTCCAGCGCCTGGCCGATCCCGAGGCGCACGCCGCCTTCCGCCGCAAGATCGAGGCGCAGCGCAAGGACCAAGGCAACGGCTTCTGGTGGGCGCCGGGCGAGGGCAAGCCGCGCCGGCCTCCATCCATGGACACCATTCTGCGGCGCTGACAGGCTGCGAACGTCCCCCCCTCGGTGGGCGGGGTTAGTCTGCCGCCATGACTGCTGCGGCACAAGAGATCCTCGAGTTTCGCGGCGCCTGGGCCTCGGGTATGTCGTTCCGCGAGAACGACATCACCGTAACCGGGCGCTGGTCGTGGCGTTGCATCCTGGATCACGTCGCCGGCACTCAGTCCCAGCCCGGTCATGGCGCCCACTGGACCCGCTTCTGGTTGCCTATCGACGGCTTCGGCCGCATCGCCGGGCCGTTCCATCCCAAGGTCTCGCCGTCGCTGGTCTCTGGCGATGGTGTGGTTCAGCTGCCGGTGGTTTCCGTTCCGCCGGCAGCGTCGCCGCCCGCCGTGACGGCTCTGCCGGCGGAGCCGCTGGCGGCCTCCAGGATCGCCGACGACAGCGACAACCCGCAGCCCAACCTCGCCATGACGCTGTCTTGGATTAAGGCGGTGCTGGCCCAGACCGCACGCCGCGAGGACATCGAGGCCGACCTGCGCCAGCTCGAGGGCCAGCTGCGCGACCTCGCCGACCGCCTCGTCAACCTGCGGGTACCGAGCCTGACGCCGATCCGCGCCGAGGTTATGCGCCGCAAGGCGCGCGTGCTGTGCGTCGCGGGCCCCGCCGAGGTTGCCGCCGCCGAGCTGCGCATGATGCGCGAGCAAATTCGCCTGCTGCGCCTGCGCGACAAGGGCAGCGCGTTCACCGCGCGCGATGCCGCGCTGTTCCAGGTCCTCGACAGCGTCACCGATGCGCTCGCCGCAATCGAGGCCGCCGCCGAGGCGCTGGAGGCGACCGGGACCACCCTGCTCGACGTCACCGAGGATGTGCACTGGCCGCCGCTGGGGGAGACGCCATGATCCCCTCCGACGCCGCGGTGCGGCTGATCAAGAGCTTCGAGGTCAACTACCAGGGTGTCGTGGCCCTGCAGGCCTACGACGACGGCTACGGCAACTGGACCATCGGCTGGGGCCGCGTCCAGGGCGTCAAGGCCGGCGACACCATCAACCTCGCCACCGCCGAGCACTTTCTCCAGGAGGACATGGGCATCGCCGCCCGCGCCGTCGACGCGGCATTGAAGGTTCCGCTCGCGCAGCACGAGTACGATGCGCTTATCGTGCTGTCGTTCAATTGCCGCCGCGCGGTGAAAGCGACGTCGTCGCTGATGACGGCGATCAACGCGGGCAAGCGCGAGCAGGTGCCGGGGTTGTGGATGCAGTTCCAGTACGCGCGCAACCTGCAGACCAACGAGCTGACCGCCTCGCGCGGCCTGGTGCGCCGGCGCCGCGCCGAGCTCGAGCTGTGGCGCGGGCTCGCCGAGCCCGATCGCGAGCAGGCCGTCGTGGTCGCGCCGGGCTCGGTCACCAACGCGCGACCGGGCGCCGTCGCCGAGGCATTGAAGGGCAGCTGGACGATCAAGGGCGTTGCGCTCGCGGCGGTCGGCTGGATCGGCCAGGTGATGGAGTGGACGTTCGGGTTCTTCCGCGATGCCGCCAGCCAGGTCGCCTCGCTCAAGGGCAACGTCGACCCGATCCTGCAGGTGTGGGGCGGCATCGCCGGACGTATTCCCGATCTGCTCGTCGGCATGACGGTCGCCGGCCTCGGGCTCGCGATCTGGAAGCGGATCGAGGCGGCGCGGGAAGGAAAGATCGGATGAACGCGCGTACCACCATCGTCGTCATCGCCGTGGCCATCTCGGTCGCTTTCGGCGTCGGCCTGGTCAAGGGCTACATCTCCGGCGGCCGCTCGGTCGCCGCCAAGATCGAACAGAAGGGGGCCAAGGATGTGGTCAAGGCTGAACGTGCTCGTGCTCGCGTCGATCGCGAGCCTGATGGTGTCTGCCTGCGCGACCCCAACTGCCGGCGTGCCGACTGACACCGGCTGCAAGTGGTCGCGGCCGATCTCCTGGTCGGAGAAGGACACCAAGCAGACCGGGCGCGAGGTGCGCGCGCACAATGCCGCGCGCGAGGCAGTGTGCGGCAAGGTCTGAGCGATGACGATCGGCGCCAATGACCGGCATGTGAGCTACACCGCGGCCGCCGGCCAGACGGTGTTCGATGCCGATTTTCCGATCGCGGCCGCCGCCGAGATCGAGGTCTGGCGCGATCGCGCCGGCACGGTCGCCAAGCTCGTGCAGCCGACCGACTACACGGTCACCAACGTCGGCCTGGCGCTCAATGCCCGCATCACCCTGGTGGCGGGGGCGACGGTCAACGACGTCATCGTGCTGCAGGGCCAGCGCGGCGAGGCCCGCGCCACCGACTACATCACCGACGGTGACTTCCGCGCCGATGACATCAACGCCGAGCTCGACCGCATCTTCATGCATCTCCAGGAGTTGCAGCGCGACGTCGAGCGGGCGCCGAGGAAACGGCCGACCTCGCCGACGGGAGCTTTCGAGGCCGAGGGCGCTGCCCTGCAAAGCGTCGGGCACATCAACCTCGCCAATAAGACCGGCGCGATGCCGGCCGCGCCCCCGACGGGCTACGGGCAGCTGCTCGCCAAGATGGTCGCGGGTGCTCTGAAGCTGATCTGGCGCAAGCCGGACAATACCGAGGTCGACCTGTCTGCCGCGGCGGACCAGGCGGCGGCCGCGGCGGCGAGCGCCGCGTCGGCGTCCGGGGCGGCTGCGACGGCGACCGCTGCGGCGACCTCGGCCGGCAGCTCACTCACCACCATCCTCGCCGCCCTTGCCGCGGCGATGATCCCGTCCTCGATCGCCGGCAAGTCGCTGAAGGTGCTGCGCGTCAAGGCCGACGAGAGCGGCTATGAGCACGTCGATGCCGGCGGCGACGTCGTTGCTGCGGCGGCTTTCGGTGCGCAGAACCAGATCATCCGCGCCGCCGCCGCGAACAAGACCGTGAAGCATGCTGCTCCGACGATCTCCGACACGGGCGACGTCGCGGGCCTCGGTTTTCTTGAGTTTGGTGCCATTGCCGCTCCGGCAACGCCGGCCGCCGGCGGCCTGCGGCTCTACAAAAAAACCGGAACGACCGCGGTGTTCGTGAAGGATGATACCGGCGCGGAGACGCAGCTCGGGGGGGGCGCGTCGGGGCATGGGCAGTGCATCCTCTCGAAGTCCGGCACCAATCTGCTGCTGCAGCCGTTCAACGGCAACCAGCTCATCATCAACGGCAAGGCCGAGACGATCCCCGACGCCGGTGTGACGCTCGCGCCCACCGGGCTGGCGGCCAGCACGACGTACTTCGTGTACGCCTACATGAGCGCCGGTACCATGACGCTCGAGGCGTCGGCGACGGCTCACGCCACGAGCACGACCGCCGGCAACAAGGGCGTCGAGATCAAGAGCGGCGCCGACACGCGCTCGCTGGTCGGTATGGCGCGCACGGACGGGTCGACCGCCTGGATTGACACCGAGCAGAAGCGGTTCGTGCTGTCGTGGTTCAATCGCAAGCCGATCTCGACCACGAACAAGTTCACGGCCTCGCGCAACTCGACGACGGGCTCGACTTATACCGAGGTCAACAGCGAGATCCGCAACGAGTTCCTGCTGTGGTCGGGCGACAGCGTTCTGGCTGGCATTGCAGGCAGCGGCTTCCTCAACACGTCAACCGATCAAGTCTACGTCGGTATCGGGTTCGACAGCGCGGCACCGGAGGACGGCAACATGTCTTTCCAGGGGTCGGCGGCGATCGGCCCGCTCGGCATGGTGGTGATCAAGAGCGGCCTGTCCGAAGGCTACCATTACGCGACGGTGACGGCGAAGCAGACGGTGGGCAGCGCAGCATTAACGTTCGTCAGCGCATCGTCCGGCCAGCGTTGCGCGCTGTCGTGCCTGATCAGGAATTGATACATGACGACGCTCAATCTGAAGACGTTTACCGAGGAAGTACGGCAGGCTGGACTGATCGGCCTGCCGTTCGCGTGGGGCGAGGACGGCCAAATCAGCGGCCGGGAGAACCTGACGGCCGAGCAGAACGCCACGCTCGACGCCGTGATCGCGGCGCACGATCCCACGCGGCGTCAGCCGCATTACGTCTCGAAGATCACAATCATCCGACGCCTGCAGGCCGCGGGAAAGTTTGACGCCGCGCTCACGGCCCTGAAGGCCAATGCGCTGCTCTATGAGCTGTGGTTGGCGGTTTCGGCAATCCGCTCCGACGACACGCAGGCGCGCGCGCTGTTCGCGGCGGTCGGTGCCGACCCCGATGCCATGATGGCACCCGATCAATGAAGGACGATGGAGACAACGACGAGCGCCTCGGTCACCTCGAGACCGAGGTGGTCCGGCTCGGCGAGCGCCAGACGCGCATGGAGCGCGATCTCACCAAGATCGGCCAGGGCGTCGACCGGCTGCTCGAGCGGGAGGCCGCGCGGCCAGAGCCGATGGGCTGGCGCACCGTCATCGGCACGCTCGGCTCGGTCGCCAGCGTGATCGCGATGATGGCGTTCTTCTCGTGGTGGTTCATCGCGACGAGCCCGACCGTGCTCGATCTCGACAGACGGCTCACCCGGCTCGACGATCGCGACATCGGCCGCGTGACGCGGCTCGAGAAGGACGTCAGCTGGACGCCGCGGGTGAGCAACGCGAAGTGAAGCGTCCTTGGTGGACGAAGAAGGGCCCGCGGAGCGATCCGCGGGCCCTGCTGCATGATCTGCGGTTTGAGCGGGAATTTTGCGTTCAGGCCGCCGCGCGGCGCTTCCAGCGGCTTGCCGCCGCCTTCGGGATCCCGAGCCCGCGCACGATCTCGCAGGTGCGGGGGTCGTGGCCATACTTGCCTCGGTAGGCTGCGATGAAGCCGCGCACGACCTCCCCGCGGTCCCTGCCGTCGCGGCGCGGCGGCATCGGCTTTGTCGGCGGTGGGTCGAAGCTCGGCAGCGGACCTTTGGGTGGCCAGGGGAACGAGGTCTGGCCGCTGTCGGCGTCGTTCGCGGCGGTCAGGCGCCGGCCGCGCGGCAGGCCGATCGACCAGAACACGATCGAGCCGAGCTCGAGCAGCAGCGGCAGCACGTAGGGCCAGGCGATCGAGAGCGTGCGCGCGATCGCCGTCTCGTCGAGGCCCGTCAGCGCCGCAACCAGAGCGGCCGTGCCGGCGATCTTGGCGTCGACCGGTTTCTCGCCGCCGAGGCGCGCGAGTTGGGCCTCCAGAATCAGGATGCTGTCACTGACCTCGCTCGCGCGAAGCTTCCAGTCCTGGCAGCGCTGCTTGCAGCTCTGCCCGGTCATCTCACGGTCGGCCATGCGCTCGGCGTCGAGCTTGCGCTGGCGTGCCCGCTCGAGGTCGCGAACCTTGGCGGCGCGCGCCTCGTTGGCGGCGCGGGCGTTGGCCGCGGAAACCGCCTGGCTCTCGATGCCGCGGCCCGCGGTCGACACCACGCAGAACAGGATGCCGCCGAGGAACACGGCGGCGAGGCCGGTGGCGCGCAGCAGGTGCCACTCGCGCAGCTCCTGCGTCGCCTGATGGCCGGCGGCGATGGTGATGACGATCGCGGCGACGGCAAGGATGTGGTCGATGGTGAGGCCGGTCTTGAGGCCGTCCTGCACGAGGATGGCGCCGGCGCCGGCACCGCAGATCACGGCGACGGCGATTGCGCCCCATTTCGGGCGCGTGTAGGTAGTCATGGGTCTGCTCCTGGTAGCTTCAGGGGTTGGATCAAGTGGCGGCTCGGAGGGCTCAATCTCCGGGCCGTCGCGCTTTGGTAAGGTGATTTGGTTAATGGATGCTGTAACTTCTCGGCAACGGCGCAAGTCTATTTGCGCTTCACTTCGCGATACTACGAATGCTTGCCGCACCAGTCGGGTTGCTTGCCGGTCCCGTCCCAGGCGACGGCGTGGCCCTCGCGGATGGCGATTGCGGTCCAGTTCTCGCCGGCGATGATCAGGCGAGCCAGGCCTCGGCCGTAGCGGTCCTTGCGCGGGCCGACGACGAGCTCGTGGGGATGCTGCTCCAGCATCACGATGAGCCGGGCGGCAGCGAGGATGCCGCGGCGGCGCTCCTCGGGGCAACGGGCGCGATGGATCTCGGGGGCGTCGAGGCCGGTGAGGCGGTAGCGGACGCCGTCGCGCTCGACCGTGTCGGCGTCGATCACAATCACGGCGCCGAGAAGTGTTCCGAGGGCTGAGCAAGTGGCAAAAGTCGGACGTCCGACTTTCAATCGCATCTCGCGTTCCCGCTCAGTTCCGCCGTCCGACTGGATAACCCGTTGATATTCTGGTGGGTGTAGAAGGACTCGAACCTTCGACCCGCTGATTAAGAGAGTGCGGAGCGGTCGATTAATCAACATGATAGCAATCGGATATGTCCACAACCTCCTCATCGGCAACCAAAAAGTCGGACGCGCGTTGCAGCATCCGTTTTAAAGGTGTCTCCCCATTCCGGCCAGTCGTCGGGGCGGTGGCCGTCGAGGTAGGCCTCGCGGTGCGTCGGTTCTTCCTCATTTCGTCGCTTCTACTGAGAAGCAGACATCACAGCGCTTGTATTGTGAAGTTCCCGCCGACGTGCATGCCGCACGCCAACCAGCCGCTTTTTCCATCATCGTTCAGCATCACGTCAAAGTCTCGCGATCTTAGATGGGGCCGTGCGTGCGTTCTGATTGCGCGACGCAGGTCGGCCTCGCCCAATGCGAGGACGTGCAATGGCTCCACGTTATGATTGCGACCGATGCGGTCGAACTCGATGCGGTGTCTCATGTCAGTTAATCCTCCAAGCCGACTAGTGAGCTGCTGCAACTAGGACAGCACGAAACGTGTGGTCACGCTAACGCGCGATCCCCTCCCGCTGCATCCAGGCCTCGAGCTTGCTGATAGCGGCGTCCGCCATGGCGGGGCTCTGCACAAGGTAGTGGCGCATTACGGCAGCGATAGTCGGCTGGGCGTGGCCGGTGATGGCGCCAATCTCGGGCATAGTGCAGCCGGCAAGCGCTAGCCGGGTAACAGCGGTATCGCGAAGATCCTGAAAGCGCTTGCCCGCCACGTCCGGCATCGTCTCGGCTGCCTTGGTCCGCACGCGCGCGAACTCGGCACGAAAATGGTCGGCGAGGTAGGGCGCGCCGTCACCGTCGCGCGCCACTATGGTTTCCCGTGTTGCAATCCCGCTCGCTCTCCACCGCGCACGCACGCCTTCGACGCGGGTCGCGCACGCGTTGGTCAGAGGCGCATCAATAAGCGCCCCACGCTTGAACTGGCGCAGCTTGATGCGCCCCTCCTCAAACAGCCGTGGGGGCATAGCCAGCACATCGCCCTGGCGCTGGCCGGTGTGCAGGCCAATAATGATGGCATCGCCGATCGACGGCACCTGCAGCGTATCGGCCGCCGCTAGCAGTGCGTCGATCTCGGCCGGCAGCCACAGAACCAGGCGCGCGTCCGGCCGCGGCCGCCGCATTTTCAGCGCGGGATTGGTACCCTCGTCGCGCCATCCGATCAGCTCCGCGTAGCTCAGCATCGAAGATGCGACGGCGAGCGTTCCGGTCGCCATGTGATGGCCGCGGCCGCTGTACATTTCTTGCCACCACCCCACCAGCTGCGGCTTTGTCACTGCCGCCACCGGGGCGTCGCCAAACTCGGCGAGAAACACCGCAAGCTTGCGCACGTAGTCGCGCCGCGTGCGCGGCCCGAGCTTGCTAAAGTCGGCGCTCTTGAGCCACTGGTCGGCGAGCGCTTCGCAAGAGCGGGTGGCGCGCCGCACGCCCTGACGCGGCCGCGGCTGGCGGCCGCCGGCCTGGTCGTTGGCGACGGCGGCATTGATCTCACGCGCCACGGCAACGGCGGCCTCAATCGACAGCCATCGGCCGCCCTCGTCCTTTAGGTCGCGGCCCTTGTAGCCGGCGTCTCGCAGCCGCGGCCCCGGTTCCCACCGCGGGCGACCGTCGCGCAGCTTCAGGTAGGGTACATCGATGCGGGCCATCTCACTCTCCTTGCCAGACGCTCAACACCTCAGCGGCCCATTTCAACACGCGCACGCGCGTTTCGTCATTGGGCAGCGACAACAGCACACGCACCAATGCTTCCATGGCCGCAAGTTCTCCGGCCTGCGCGACAGGCAGTGGCTCGTCGCGTAGGCGGCGGCCAATCTCGATGATCTGGGCGATCTTCATGGCCACCCATTAGTTCAGCGGGACTGCGGCCGGCCGCAGTCTTCGTTAATTGACAGGGAGTGCGGCGGGTTGGCGCGCCGGATCGCGGCATTGGCCATCTCCTGCAGAAATGTGTTTTCGACCTGTAGTTTGCGCACCTTTTGCTGCTCGTCGTAAAGTCGGCAGATCAGGTGCGCGATGATGGCAAGCAAGCCGGCGGTGCAAGCCAGCTCGATGATAACAATCCAGCTCATGCGGCCCCTTTGGTGAACCGGCGGTCAAGCTTGCCGCGCCATTCGGCGACGGCGAGATCGTCCTTGTTGATATGACGGGCGTCGGCGGCGGCCGCAGCGGCGGCGCGATAGGCCGCCGCTGCAATGCGCTGTGGCCGCTCAAGGTCGCGGTCGAGCCAGGCGTAAATCTGAGCCCGGCTCCAAACCATTGGCGGTGTGTCGTGCAGCGGCGCCGGCATCCGGCGCTCACGCACCAGGGTGTGCCAGTTGGCATGCACCCAGCTCTCGGAGCGTCCGAGCTCCTCGGCCAGCGCCGCTGCAGTGAGTGTCGGGCCGGCCATCGGCCCTCCCTTCGAAAGATGCGTCGAAACAAGTCAGAGACGAGCTTCGACACCGGTTGATAAGGGCGGCTTGCTGTGGTGGCAGATCAGCCCCAGCCCGAGCCCCAGCCCTCGCCCGAGCCCCAGCCCTCGCCCGAGCCCGAGCCCGAGCCCCAGCCCCAGCCCTCGCCCGAGCCCTCGCCCGAGCCCAAGCCCGAGCCCTCGCTCACTTCACCCATGTCGCGGCCTCCAAGCTCGCGACGGCCTCAGGCGTGCAGGAGATGATCTCGATTGCCTCGGTGAGCACGATGTCGACCGGCTCGGCCACCCGGCTCTTCTTCACGTCGAGCCCGATGGTGGCCAGCCCCGAGCAGGTCTCCGCACCGAACCAGCGCCAAATGCGGCGCGAGCGCGTTAGCCGCACCTCGCGGCCGGCCTTGGCCAGCAGGTATCCGAAATGCACGCCCGCGCTGTAGGTGCGCACGATCACCGGCTCGGGCGTGCGGCTGGGATCGGCGGGGATGTTGAGCGCGTTAATGTGGTTAGTGCTTGTCATAGTCTCTCCTGGTGCGGCCAGCAGCGCCGGCGGCTCAACGCGGCACGAAAGGGCCCGGCGGCTTTCAGCGGCGCGCGGAGCGCGGCTGCGGGAAGGCAGCCTGAATGGGATGTGTCTCACACCAACTTATGGCCGCAGCAGCGCTGGGATGGCGGCCGCTGGCGACGAGCTTACCGGCGGCGACGATCGTGGCGTCCCAGAGTAGATCGTCAATGCGGACAATCTCGAAGGTGAGTGGCGCGCGGACGGCGGCAAAAATCTGGCAGCGACCGGCGCGGCGCCGGGCAATGCCCGCGGCCCAGATCAAGGTAGAGTGCGAAGCGGGTGTGTGCTGCTCTGCCGTGCGCATAGGGCCTCCCGCGGGAAATGCGATGCGGGGCGCCGGCGAGCGGTCCTTTGGATGAACCCTGGACCTGGGACCAACCTCGTCCCGCCCGCCGGCTTGAGCCACCCCGCGGGAGGGGCTATACATGTGCGCAAAAGCTCATGCAAGTGGAAAATGCACATGCTGCAATGCATGTGGGCGGAATGTCGCGCACGCGTTAACGTTGAGGTGTTTGCGAATGCACATGGAGACGTTGTCGGTGGAAAATATTTTTCGATTTCATTGCGGCGTCCGGCACATGGTTAGGGCGGCACGGAGATCGCTGCTA
>CAYZQZ010000006.1:12185-35047 GCA_964480235.1 uncultured Reyranella sp.
CTCAACCGCCGCCACGGGTGCGATCGTAAAGAGGCCGGGCCGCCGGATGGTTCTCAGGCCGCTTTTGGGCTTGCGCGCGCGATCCGCAGAGTTTCGGTTACGACGCCCTTAATGATCACCCGGTCGGCGTCCACCAGAAGCGGTTTTCGCAGGCGTTCTGCCATTTCTGGGTCAAGTGGGGCGGCGATTAGGTAGGGTGGCTCGAGGACGCGAAATACGGTCTCGGCCTTACCAGCAGACCACTGATACACCTGGGCGCAGACAATGTCGCCCGGCAGCGATTTGCGGTTGAGGTCGACAATGACGATGTCGCCTGCACGGTAACCCAATGCGTCGAGGGCGTTTGTTTTCAAGCGCCATGGATCGGCGGCATTTCGCCCCGCAACGAGAGCCTCAACTGCACGGTCGATGCCTTTGTCTGTCGTCGGCTGATACGGCTCCGCTTCACTTTCTGCCATGCCGGCGCCCCGCAACTTTGATGACTGTGCCTCGGGCAGGCCGATCGGTTGCACGCCTGCGGCGTGCGCGAGCTTCGCAATGGACCGCAGTGTCAGCATTGGCGAACCCGGTTCGTTCAAAAAGCGGGTTAGCGTGGTAGTGGCGAGCCCCGCGCGTCGCGCAAGCGCCGACGGTGTGTCACCGGTCTTGGTGAGCACGTCGTGCAGCCAGTGTGTGATCTCGTCGCGACAGGGTTCCACGGAATGTTCGTAGGACTTTTCCACGCGGGGATCGACCGGCAATCCCGCTCTTGACTTTCGGCGCGAATGCACATCATCTGCGCAAATGCACATCGATCCTTCAGCTATCGATCGGATGCAGATGCCGGAGCTGGACGAGCTGCGGCATCTGCTCCGCATTTCGAAGCGAAAGCTGTGTCTGGCTAGTGAGCTGTGCCCCAGTACGTACCAGCGCTGGATGCGCCACTTTCAAGGACTGCCCGGCGGCAGTGCCCCGCAGCCTCGTTCGGTGCGCGTCGTGCGTGAGGTGCTGAAGCGTGAGTTGGCCGGCGTTCCGGCCACCCCAGCCTCACCCGTCCCGGCGCGTCCTGCCGCCTGATTAGCCGCGCCGCGTCACGGCGACGGATCCGTAGTTCTCGTTTGCGTTTTCTCGAGTAGCCCACCTCGACCGGAGCGCAGCCGTGCCCGACCAGACCAATCTGCCCGTCGCCGCGCGCGCCGGGTTCTCCACATCCGACCCGCCCGCGCCTTTGGACGCTTTAGGTGCGGGCCAACTGGCTCCCAGCGCGCCTCGGCGCGCCGGGAGCCATTTTTCGTCGGCGCCGGCCGGCGGTCGTGACGTTGATGCGATTTCCCGCCCCGCCCACTACCTTGGCGCCGGCGGCCTTGAGGCGATCCATGTCATCGCCGACTGGGGGCTCGGCTTTGAACTGGGCAACGTCGTCAAGTACGTGCTCAGACACGCCGCCAAAGCCGAGCCGCTTGCCGACCTCCGCAAAGCCCGCCAATACGTCACCTTCGCCGCTGACCGGCTCGATCGCACAAACATGCTGCCCGACTGGACCATCGACGGTCCTTGCCTGATCCACGCCGCGGGCGTGACCGTTGCGTTTCGCCTTGCGCCGGCTCTGGCTGAAGCGATCACCGCGGTCCGCATCGCTGTTGAGGTCCCCGCACTCACCCGTGCCCAACTGGCAAACTGCGCGCGCTGTCTGGATGTCGCAATCGCCGAACTGTCGACCGGGGAGGTTGCGTAATGCCGGGACGCACGAAGCGCCGCATCATCGAGTGGGCCAAGATCGGCAGCGGGCGGCGAGCCATGCCGGTCTGCCGCATTGACCATCGCGCCGTTTTGGAGGCCCGCCGCGTCTGGGAGGCCTCTTGGCGCGAGCGCGTGGACTTCGCTGAGGGCCTGACGTACGAGCCAGGCCGCCGCAAGAGCGTGGAGCGGTTGCGCACTGGGGGGGTGTTATGACCCCGTGCACTGCAAGCATGGCCTCAATGTCATCCGCCCGCGCTATCGGCCGTCGCCACGAGAGTGTCACCCGCGACGTGCTCGCCGCGCTTACCTTGTCGAGGTTGCGCGAGATCGTGCCGGCGGATTTGCCGCGCACGATGCCGACGCCGGGTGCGGTGCGGCTCTACTTGGCGGTCACGGCCGGTTTGTCCATTAACACCACAGCCCGCGTCTCCGGTTGCGCGCCGAGCTATGTGCGTCGCGCCGTGCGCGCGGTGGAGGAGCGGCGCGAGCGCGTGGTCTTCGACCGTCTGATCGGCGCGCTCGAGAGCGAGGTGGTGGCATGAGCGTGGCGCGTGCCGGGATGTTGCGCCGTCTGGCGCGATTTGTGCGCCAGCGGCCGGGCTTCGCCGGCGTGCTCGGCGTCGCCATGGCCGAGGCTGCCATGAACGGGACCTTCGGCTGGCAGATGGGCAAGGGCTACGCCATGGGCCCCTGGATCATGATGCTGTTCCTTGTCGCCAACGAGCTCGTGAAGATCCAGACCGCCGAGATGCTGGGCGAAAAGCTCGTCGAGCGCGATCGTGCCGCTGCCGCCGGCGCCGGCCTGCTGCTTTTTGCCGTCACGTTCATTTCACTATCGAGCCATATCGGCTTTATTGGGCTTTCGCGGGGTGATGCCACATCTAAGCGCGAGGCCACGCGCGATGCCGGCCTCGCCGTCCAGTCCCAGCTCAAGACCGCGCTCGCCGAGCGCCAGAAGATCGGCCCGGTGCGTCCGCCCGGCGCCATTGAGGCCGAGCTAAAGCGCGTCAAAGAGGGTACCGCCCGGCATTCGCGACTGGGTGGCGAGTTTGCCGCGGCCCAGGAGGCTAAGCGGCTTGACGCCCTGATCGCCAGCCTCGAGGGCCGCCGCGCCAGCGCGCCCACGGTGGGCACCGCCGATCCTCAGGCCTACGTGCTCGGCTGGTTCTGGGACGTCGACGAGGAGATGCGCAAGCTCTCGATCGCCATCGCCATCGCCATCGCCATGGAGATGACCACCACGTTGGGCTTCATCGTGTTCGGCTCGCGCGGGCGGGAGCGGATGGACCTCGAGGAGCTGCTGCGCGCCGGGGCGGTGTCGCTGCCCGGCGTCGAGCACATTCTGCCGTTCCGCACCGAGGCGCTGGAGCCGGCCGCCGGAGACAGCGTCGCGGTCGACGCGGTGGTGCGTGCCTACGAGGCCTGGGCCGGGCGCACCGGCCGCCAGGCGCTGGCGCGCGACACTTTCCTGCGCCTGCTCGAGGGCCTCGGCGTACGCCGCCAGGCCGAGCGCTTCGTCGGCGTGCGCCTGCGTCCGGTGGCGCTGGTGCAGGCGGGAGGGTGAGCGCCATGGGGCACGCACACCACGACGGCTCGATCGCCGAGGTGAAGGCCCTGCTGATGGGCCGCATCGACGGCCTGGTGCGCCGGTGCGCGCCCGACGGCAAGCTCGAGTACGGCTACTGGATCGCGCGTAACCCGACCCGCGACGACCGGCACGCCGGCTCGTTCTGGATCATCGTGTCGCGCGCCGGCAAGACGCCCGGCGCCTGGCGGGACGAGGCCACCGGCGACGCCGGCGATATCCTCGATCTCATCGCCTACACGCAGCGGCTGTCGCGCGGCGAGGCGATCAAGTGGGCCAAGGACTGGCTCGGCTACAAGTCCATGGCCCCGACCGAGATCGCGCGCGCCTCGGCCATCCACGCGCGCAAGGTGGCCGAGGCCGATGCGCTCGCCGCCCGCAAGCTCGCCGACGACCAGGAGCGCGCTGCTAAAATGTTTCGCCGTGCCAAGGTTGAGAAGCTCGTCGGCAGTACTGCCGATCGGTACCTAGCCTCGCGTGGCATTGATCTCCGGCTTTTGTCTCGCGTACCGGGGGCGATTGGCTGCCTGCCGCGCGTGCGCCACGCAGAAACCGAAACCTTCTGGCCGGTGATGGTGGCGCAGATGTCGGACGCGCGCGGCCGCACCTTGGCGGTTCACCGCACGTTTCTGGCGCTCGATGGCTCGGGCAAGGCCCCCGTCGAGCCCGCGCGCAAGATCTGGCCCTCGTTCCGCGGCCTCGCGATCCGGCTGTGGCGCGGGGAGACCGATTTGCCGGCCGACACCGCCGCTGAGCGTGGCCTCGTGGATACGCTGGCGATCGTCGAAGGGGTCGAGGACGGGTTATCGCTGGCGCTCGCCCGGCCCGACCTGCGCATCTGGGCGGCCGGCACGCTGGGCAACCTCAGCCACATCGTGCCGCCGGCCTGTGCCGGGGACATCATCGTCTGCGCCGACAACGACTGGGGCAAGCCCCAGGCCGAGGCGCAGCTCAAGGCCGCCGTGCAGGCGCTGCTGCGTACCGGCCGGCGCGTGCGCGTCGCCAGGTCGAGCGTCGGCAAGGACCTCAACGACGCGCTGCGCAGCGACGCTGGAGGCTTGGCGGCATGAGCAAGCCAACCCAGAAACCCCGGCCGCCGTCAGCGCCGATGACCTTCCCCGAGAGCCTGGCGATCGCGGTGGCGGCGGGCAACGCCGCCTCGACCTATGCCACCATGTGCGCGCACGCGGCCGGCGACGGCGATCGCCTGCCGGCTGGGAACTTCTGGTTCGCCGGCGGCGAGGTGGTCGAGCGGCGCGCGCGCGACGCGGCGATCGACGCCATGGCGGGCCTCGTCCTCGAGCACGGCGCGCAGCCGGCCGAGGCGATCTATCTGCACCTGACGGCGCGCGTGAAGCTGCCGCGGCGCGGCCCGTTCGCCGAGCTGCCGCTGCCGGATCGGATGGCGTTCGCCGCATTCGCTTCCTCGCTGCCGCCGCTGCTGATCGAGGCCCGTCGTCAGACCGAGGCCAGGCGCCTGGCCGAAGTCGCCCCGCCGCCGCCGCTGCCGGACCGCGAAGGCACCATCGGCGAGCGCGTGTGGCGCAAGGCGCCGCGGATGAGTGATCGCACGGAGCTGGGGCCACGCCCCACTAAGGAGGCCGCAGAATGAAGACCCACGTTGTCGAGACGGCGGATCTCGCACCTTTGATGGGGCGGGCATCAAACGAGGTCATCGAGCTCTGCCGGACGCGAGCGCGCAATCTGATCGAGCGGCTGTGCCAAGAGCGTGGCTGGACGTTGCTGCGCGCGGTCAGCGAGGAGATCCGCGAGGCTCCCGACTATGCCACCACGCGCGGCGTGCCGCTGCTCGTCACCATTCAGTGGGAGCTTGTAGCGTGACGGCGCGCGCTCCCAATCTGCGGGCCGTCGCCCAGGCGATCGAGACCGCCGAGCCCGTGGCGCTGGAACCGTCGGCGCCGGGCGTTCAGCCGATGTCGACCGTGCCGCTTGATCCCGATCCCGGCGAGGCCAACGTCGATGGCGTCGGCCCTGGCGCGTGGGCACCCAACAAGCTCGGCCTGCCCGACGATTGCCCTGTAATCCCGCTCGGCGTCGACGGACAGCGGTTTTGGTTTCTTGACACGATCGGCCAGCTGCAGTGCCTGGCCGCAAAGGATTTCGGCCAGAAAGCGCTGACCGCGCTTTTCATGGGCCGCCATCACTACCTCTACTGGGGCTGGCCGCGCCACAACATGAAGGACAAGGTCGCTGGCTGGCGCGCCGAGAAGTTGAGCGAGGATCTGATGGCCGCCTGCGCCGCCAAGGGGCCCTGGAGCGACGTTGAACGCGTGCGCGGTCGCGGTGCCTGGCGCGGTGCCAAAGGCGATCTCATTCTACATACCGGCGGCGATGTTTGGATCAATTCGCGTTTGCATGCGGTTGGCGAAATTGGCCGGTACGTCTACCCCAAGCGCCCGCTGCTGCCCGAGCCATGGCCGACGCCGATTGACGAGGCCATCAACCCCGCGGTCGAGCTGTTGCCGCTGCTGCGCACCTGGAACTGGGCGCGGCCCGAGGTCGATCCTGTGCTGCTGCTTGGCTGGATAGGCGCTGCCATGATCGGCGGCGCCTTGCCCGTACGTCCAACTGTGTACCTGACCGGCGACAAAGGCACCGGCAAGTCGACGCTGCAGATGATCCTCAAGAAACTTTTCGGCGATGCCCTGATTTCGACCACGAATACCACTGCCGCCGGCATCTACCAGCGCATCGGGCAGGATAGTCTACCTGTCGCGGTCGATGAGTTTGAGGGCAAGGACGACAATCGCCGAGCGAAGGCAATTCTGGAGCTGGCCCGCCAAGCGTATTCGGGTGGCTTCATGCTGCGCGGCGGCGACAAGCACGTGGGCAGCGAATTTCGCGCAAACTCGGCTTTTATCTTCTCGTCCATCAATTCTCCGCCTCTGGAGCCCCAAGACCTTTCGCGCATGGCCCTGTTACGTCTGCGCCGGCTCGAGAGCGACGACGCGCCCATTGGTCTCAGCGATGAGGAGTTCGCCCAGTACGGAAGAATGGTTCTGCGCCGCATGATCGACCAGTGGCATCGGTTTCCCGAGGTCTTCAAGGCGTATCGCGAAGAGCTAAAAGAGGCCGGCCACGACGGCCGCGGGCAGGATACGTTTGGCACTATGCTGGCCTGCGCCGACATGCTGATCGGCACACGCTGGGACAAGCTCAACGTGCCCATGGGCGAAGATCTTCGGATGTGGCGCACGCATTTGGCGACCAGCCAGATGCCCGAGTTTGAAGACGCCGACGACAACTGGCGCAAGTGTCTCGCGCACCTGCTCGGCACGCCGGTGGATGCCTGGCGCAACGGCGCCCGCATCACGGCCGGCCGCGTGCTGCAGGCCTTTTACGATCGCGATGAAGGCTACACCTACAAGGAAGTTAAGGACCGGCTGGAGCAGGCAGGCCTCGGCCTCCAGCGGCCCGACGAGCGTGGCGGGCCTCATTGGCTCGCAATCCCCAACCAGAACCCGCTGCTGCATGGCCTGTACAAGGGCTCGAAGTGGCAAGGCGAGCCCGGTGCCGGTGTGTGGGCTGCGGCCTTGCGCCAAGGACCCAAGGGGACCTTGTGGGAGATGGGCCAAGCCCGCATCAACGGTGACAAGTGCAAGTGCACGTTGATCTCGATAGAGGCGTTGTACGGCCCCAGTGGGTTGATGGCCGATCAGCGGCCCGAGCAGTATTCATGATGTAATGGCGGGCTCTCGGACAGTCGTTCCGCAGTCTCCAGTAGTCGTTTTTGCGTGCCCCGACCCCGACCCGTTGGTGGCGGTTAGGTCCTCGGGGCGGAGGGTTTGGGGTTCAGCCTGCATCCTCTGGTAGTTTCACTGGAACGGTGGCAGCTACAGCCGTTCCAGAGGCGTTCCACCGTAAGTTCTTGATGTATCAGTGGAATTTTGAATGTGGAACGGTGGAACGGTGGAACGCCGTTCCCGCATGAGGCGCACATATGTGCGTGCGCGCGCGCGGGGTTCCATAGTTCCATCGTTCCACTTTGGTAGAGAGTGAGAGAAAACAAAGACTTACGCTGGAACGCCTCTGGAACGGCTGTAGCTGCCACCGTTCCACGACGATCGCAGAATAAAAAAGGCCCGGAAATGGACGAGACGCGGACGCAGGTGGAGATGTTCGGGGCGGCGGCTGCGGCCGAGGTGGTCGAGCCGCGCAGCGTGGGCCGGCCGAAGGGGGCGATGAACCGGCGCAGCCGTGATTGGCAGCGGTTCGTGGCCGCGAGCGGCAAGGTGCACCCGCTGGAGTTTCTGCTCGATGTGGTTGGCAGCACGCCGGCCGAGCTGCGCGAGCGCTACGGCAGCCTGGTGGCGCCGCGCGAGGAGGGCGAGGCGGCCGAGCTGTCGACGCTGGGCGCCAAGGACCTGCTCGCCCTGCAGGTGCGCGCCGCGGAAGCCGCGCTGCCCTACCTGGAGCAGAAGCTGCCGCAGGCGATCGAGGTCGACGTCGACAAGCCCAGACCGGTGATTGTGATCGGCGATCTCAGTCAGACGGCGCAGCGCCGCATCGACGGCAAGCTCGGCCTGCGCGTGATAGAGCAAAATCAAACACTTAGCGGTCGGATTTTGGATAGGTCGGACAGCTAAAAGTCGGACGGTTCGCCGAAGGCGTTGTAAGTCAACGACTTAGGTGGGGCAAAACGCTGATCTCGTATCAGCGATGCGCGCCGAGGGGGCGCCCCTTTTTGAGGCAGGAGAGGGGAGGCCACCCCCCCCTCCCGAAATCCCTCTCCCCCTCCCTGGAGGGGGGGGGGCCTCGCACACACGAGGGTCGTGGGAAAATCGGCCGATGGGGTGGGGTCGGCGCGAAGTGATGAAACCGAAAGGGGGTCGGGGGTGACAACCGACGACGGCAAGTTCCAAATTCCCGACGGGCTCGACGAGGCCGACGTCGAAGGGTCCGGCTACACGGTCGAGCAGTTCCGGTTCCCGGGCCCGGTGGCTGAAGCGTTTTTCCACGATAGCAGCTTCGTCAGCTTCATTCAGGGGCCCTACGGGTCGGCAAAGACGACGACGGCGTTCTTCAAGCTGATCAACCGGGCGGCGCGCATGCCGGTGTGTCGCGATGGTGTGCGGCGCTACCGGGCGCTGGTGCTGCGCGACACCTACCGGCGTATGGAGCGCACCGCGATCCGGTCGTGGCTGAAGTGGTTTCCCAAGACGATGGGCAAGTGGGAGGGCGGGCAGGATCGGCCCTCGAGGCACGAGTTGATGCTCGAGGATCTCGAGAGCGTGCCGCTGGAGTTTCAAATTGAGTTTGCCGCCGTCGGTGATCTCGATGTCGAGGATTTCATGGGCGGTTACGAAATCACCGATCTCTACCTCAACGAGGTGAACCTGCAGTCGCAGGACGCGCTGACATACGGTGCCGGCCGCTGTGGGCGATACCCGTCGATGAAGGACCTGCCTGCTGGTGCGACGTTTGACTACGGCGTGATCGGCGACCTCAACGCACCCGACCCCGACAGCTGGATCACCGCGCTGCGCTTCGGTGATCTCGATCCCACACTCGCCGAACTCGGCAAGACCGAATTCTTCGTGCAGCCGGGCGGGCGCTCGCCGAACGCCGAGAACGTGCAGAACCTGCCCGAGGGCTACTACCAGCGGCTCGCCGCCGCGAACGCGCATCAGCCCTGGTGGGTGGCGCGGATGATCGACAACAAGTCGGGCTACTCGCGGCATGGCCAGCCGGTCTACGACGGCTTCAACGATGCGCTGCACGTGGCGCGCCAGCCGTTGACGCTCGGCGAGGCGCAACCCCTGCTGGGCTTTGATGCGGGACTGCACCCATCCGCAGTGATCGGTCGGCGCAACACCGCCGGGCAGTTCGTGATCGTTAAGGAGTTCTATCCCGGACGCTGCGGGCCGACCAAGTTTGCAGCCGAGCTGCTGGCCTGGCTGCAGGCCAACTGCCCGAGCTATGCCTCGCGCAAGCCGCGCGCCTGGGTTGATCCGACCGCCTTCGACGGCGTCGATAAGGAAAGCGGTGAGCTCTCCTGGGTGCAGACGGTGCAGAGCATTCTCGGCATCCACATCAATCCAGCGCCTACCAACGAGGTGACGGTGCGCATCGACGCGGTTTCTCAGATGCTGGCACACTTGGTCGATGCCTCGCAGCCGGCGCTGATCCTGTCGCCCGAGTGCAAGATGCTCGCCCGCGGCATGGCAAGTCAGTACCGCTTCCACAAGGTGCGCCGGGCCGATGGTGACGAGTTCGCCGATGCGCCGCTGAAGAACGACGCCTCGCACCTCCAGGACGCGCTGCAGTACCTGGTGCTGGGTGCGCGCGGTCGTGAAGACGTGGTGCGGGGGAAGACCGGGGCGCGAGATCCGCGCGCGCACCAGCGCCGCGCGACCGCGATCAAAACCAGCTTCTCGGTGTTCTCGTGAGCGGCATCGTCCAGCGCGAGGCGACATACGCCGACTACCTGGCCCTGCTCGCCGGGCTTGGGATCGAGCGGCCGACGCGGGGGCTGCGCTGCGTCGCGATGCAGATTGCCTGGGGCCGCGCCTGGGCGTTCGAGACGGCTGCGAACGTCCCCCCCCTTGCTCTCGGGGGTATCTGTCATGGGCCGGAGGAGAGCGAGGCCTGGTTCGTGTCGGGACCTGGGGCCGAGGCTGCGATGGTGCCGCTGGTGCGGGTGTTTAGGCGTCAGATTTCTGCCGACCGCCGCCTAATCGGGCGGCCAGTGGTGGCGCGCGTTAGTCAGTCGAACCCGGCGGGGGCACGTCTGGCCTGCGCTATCGGGCTGCAGCGCAGTGCGATCGAAGGCGGCGTAGTCGATGTGTGGACGACAGATTGAGGAGGTTAGCATGAGCGGCGCTGCGCGTTGGGTGAATAAGGTGACCGGCGATCCCTTCGGCTGGGAAAAACAAAAAGAGGCGCAGCAGGCGGCCGAGGCGGCCGCTGCCGACGAGCAGCGCCGAGCCGCCGCGCTGCAGGCCCAGCAGGTGGCCGAACAGGCGCGCCAGGCCGAGATCACCGCGCGGCGCGAAGGCGAGGTCGCCGACGCCGAGCGCCAGCGCCGGGCCGTGCGGCGCCGCGGCCGTGGGCTGCTGACATTCGTTGAAAGTGGGCCGCAGGGCATCGGCAATCTTGCCAGCGTGCTGGGTGGGTAATCTGTGGATACCGGTGGGGATAAGAGGTCCGAGACCAGCGAAGTGGCTCGTCTGCGCAAGCGGGTCGAGCGCGCGACCACCTATCGCAAGCGGTGGGACCCGCTGCTGCGTGACCTCTACGACTACGTGATCCCATACCGCAACGACTTCGCCTCCGCGCAGCCGGGCGCCGCGCTCGTCGACAAGGTATTCGACGGCACCGCCATGGAAAGCGCGTTCCGCTTCGCCGGCCGGATGCAGCAGGACCTGGTGCCGCCGGGCGAACAGTTCTTCAAGCTCGTCGCTGGACCGGCGGCGGCCGCCGCCGGTGATGACGAGCGCAAGCAGCTCGACGAGCTGCTCGAGCGCGTGACGCAGGCGATCACTGCGGCGATCAACTCCTCGTCGTTCCATCTGGGCGCGCACGAGATGTTCCTCGACTTGTTCGGAGGCACCGGCGCGATGCTGGTGCTGCAGGGTGACGAGCGCGAGCCGGTGCGGTTCGTGGTGCCGCCGGTGCGTGAGGTGACGCTGGAGCCGGGGCCGTATGGGGGCATCTGGGGCGTGCATTGGGTCAAGAGCTACCCGGCCGAGCAGCTGCCGCAGATGTGGCCGAACGGCAAGTTCTCCGAGGAGGTGCGCAACAAGATCGCGAAGGAGCCCGACGCCGTCATCGGCATCTGCCAGTCGACGACATGGCTGCCCGATCGCCGGGTGTGGCGGCTGGTGGTGTTCGAGCACGCCGCGGGCGAGGCCAAGTTGCCGGCGACCTCGACCGGCGCCGGCGAGCAGGCGATCTTCAGCGAGGAATACCGGACCTGCCCATGGCTGACGCCGCGCTTCATGGTGGTGCCCGGCGAGCCCTACGGCCGCGGGCCCGGCATGATCGCGCTGCCGTTCGTGAAGACCCTAAACAAGGCGGTCGAGCTCGACCTCAAGGCGGCGGCGCTGGCGCTGTACGGCATCTGGCTGTCGCGCGACGACGACTTCAACACCGACACCGCGCGCTTCGAGCCCGGCGCGATCTGGAACGTCGCTTCGACCGGTGGCCCTCTCGGGCCTTCGCTGGTGAAGGCCGACGTGCCCGGCACGTACGACCTGTCGCGCATGATCGTCGACGAGCAGCGCATGCAGATCCGCCGCGCGATGTTCGATGATACGCTGCCGCCGGACGCGGGCGCGGTGCGCTCGGCGACCGAGATCATGGAGCGCATGAAGCGGCTGTCGCAGGACCTCGGTGGCATCTTCGGCCGCCTGCAGCTCGAGATCATCAAGCCGCTGGTCGAGCGGGTGATGGAGGTGCTGTTCAAGGCGCGGATCCTGCCGAAGGAAGTCTCGATCGACCAGCTCACCGTCGGGCTCAAGGTCATTTCGCCGATTTCCGACACGCAGAACGCGGCACAGGCGCGCCGTGTGGTCGACTACGCCCAGATGATCGCGATGCTGCAGGGGCCGCAGGCGATCCCGCTCTATCTGCGCGACACCAGCTTTGTCGATCTCGGCCGCGGCATTGGCGTGGCCGAGCGCCACATCACGTCCAACGCCGAGCGCCAGCAGGTCCGCGAGCAGATGGCCGCGGCGGCGAACGCCGACAACCAGGCCGCTCTGGGCAGGGAAATGATCAAGGCCGCGTCGGCCGAGGGCGTGCGGCCCGACCTCAGTGGAGATGCGATGTGACGCAACAGCGTGAACCCTCAGTCGCCTCCTTCCTCGCCGGCGACGGCTGGGGCGGGTTGCTGGACATCGACAAGCGGATCGCGGCCAACGCAGATGCCGCCGAAAAGCGCCGGCTGGAAGTGGCCGACGCCGTGCTGGCGCTGTTCGAAAGCCTCGAGGGCCAGGCCGTGCTCGAATACCTGCTCGACCGCACTCTTCGGCGCGACCAGGTGCCCCGCCTCGACAAGCAAAACCTGCTCGTGACCTTCGAGCAGCTCGCCCCTTACGCGACGTTCCGCGCGGGGCAGAACGCAGTGGTCGCCGACCTGCTCGAGCTGATGCGGGCGGCACAAGCCAGGAGAGACAAGCGATGAGACGCAAGCCGTGGTGGATCGAGAGCCTGCGCGCGCCGGAGGGCGATGGCGCGGGTGCCGGCGGTGGCGCCGGTGGCGATGCCGGCGGTGATGGTGGGGGCTCGGCGAACCCGTTCGGTAAGCCGGCCCCGGCAAGCGGCGATGGTAAGGCCGGCGATGGCAGGGCGCCGACAGCGACGCCGGGTGCCTATTACCCCGACAAGCTGCCCGACCATCTGCGCGGCGCCTCGGACCGCGAGACGATCGACAAGCTTCACCAGAATTGGACCGACCTGCGCGGCGAGCTGTCGAGGCGCGGCACGGTGCCGGCGAAGCCCGAGGACTACAAGCTCAACATGAGCGAGGAGTTGCGCAAGGTCTACGGCGACCCGTCGAAGGACAAGGGATCGCAGATCTTCCGCTCGCTCGCCGCCAAGCACAAGCTGACCGCCGAGCAGGCGGCCGGCATCTACGAGGACTGGCACGCGGAGCTGCTGTCGCAGGGCGTCTACGCGCCGATCGAGCCTATGGCGGAGGCCAAGAAGCTGCTCGGCGGCGAAGTGGTCGGCAAGTCCGACCAGCAGATCATGCAGGCGGCGGCCGGCAAGTGGAAGGACGCCGTCGACTGGATCGACGGCATGGTGGGTCAGAAGTCGCTCACCCCGGAGCTGGCCATGCTGGCGAAGGGCCTGCTTGAGACTGCCGACGGCATCAATCTGATTGGCGTCTTCCGCGCCGGCATGCGCGAGCACGGCGTGCAGCCGTCGGGCCAGTCGGCGGCGGGTCTCACAAAGCAACAATTGTCTGATCGCAACAACGATCCGCGCGGCAATCCGCGGGATCCGCGCTACGATGCAGCTTTCGAGCAGGAGACGCAGCGTTTATTCCGCGAGTTCTACGGCGCGGGCACAAAGGCGGCCTGAACGTCCCCCCCTCACCCGGCCGGGTTACTGTCTCGCCACGTTGAGGCAGGACCCGCGCCGGTGGTGGCTCCCGGCTCCGTCCGTTCGGATGGGGCGCCAGGCCCGCTCTCCCGGTGTGGCAATCGGCCTTGCGGTCGAAATCGAGCCAACATGAGAGCGAGGCGAAAATGTCCATTCAGGTCGAGGCATGGTACCGTGAACGGTATCTCGACAAAGTTGTCCACAAATACAAAAATGGCGGCTTCTTGCTTAAGCCGTATGTTATGCCGCCAGCAGAAATGGACGGCAAGACGCTTTATTTTCCGGTAGCATCGGGCGGCGTCGCAACCGAGACCAAGCGCGGCGATACCGTCAAGCTGATGAACGCCGGCAAAGAGCTCGTCCCGGTTACCGCCAAGATCTACGAGGCGGCCGAGATGGTCTACCGCTTCGACATCAACAAGACCTCGGCCGGCGAGATGGAGACCAACTCCAAGAATGCCGCCGATGCGCTCGGCCAAAAGCACGACAGCGCCGTCATGGGGGCGTTCACGGCCAACTCTGGCGCTTTCACCCTGGCCTCCACCGGCGCGGCCGGCGTGGTCGGTGGTGCAGCCGTTGCCTGGGACCCGGCCTATGCGATCAACGCGGTGACCGAGCTGCGCCGCAAGACGCAGAACCCGCGCGAGACCGCGATCTGCGTGCTGCCGGTGTCGGTCTTCAACCGAATGATGACTTATCCGGTGTTCGCCAACTCGCAGTACGTCGGCGACACGCCTCTGGCTCAGGGCGTGCAGGCGCGCACCTGGTCCGGCTGCCACTGGGTGCAGGGCTACGACGAGCTATTCCCGGTCAACGGCAACGAGGTGAGGTTCTACATCTGGTTCCCGATGGCGATCGGGTCGGGCGACACCGATGGCATCAAGACCGACATCAACTACGTGGCCACGCAGCGCGGCTGGCTGCACGACAATACCATCGAGATCGGCGCCAAGCTGCTGCTTGCCGACGCGGTGGTCGAGTGTAAGGCCAACATCAACGCGGCCATCACCCTCTGAGCGATTGAGCCGGGGCGGCGCTGCCGCCCCGCGCTCGTGAAGCTCGTGACAACAATCATCGACAGGAGGGGCCAGTGGCCCACGCGACAAACAATCTCATCCGCATCGCCAACGGCGGTGTGTCCGGTATCGGCGCCGGGTCCCAGGTCTCGGTCTGGCTGCTCGCGACGGCAGATGCCGCCGCGACCGTCGAGGCCGCAAACTACCTCAACGCCTCGGCCGGCTATCTGGCCAAGGGCGACATCATCCTGGCGTCCATGGCGCGCGGTGGCACGCCGGTGATAAAGACCTACGTCGTCACCGCGATTTCCGCGGGCGGCGCCGTCACCATCGTCCTGCAGGCCACGGCCGCAGGCTGATCCCTATGAGCACGCGGATCGAGATCTGCAATGCAGCGCTCGCCCGGATCGGCGCGGAGGCCCTCCAATCGGAGGACGCCCCCGGCGCCGACCAGGTGCTGCGGCTGTACGACGACACGGTCCGCGTCCTCGTCGCCTTCAAGCGCTGGCGCTTCGCGACCCGCACGGTGCAGCTCCAGCGCCTCACCGACCCGCCGGCGGCCGGCTTCTGGACCTACCAGTTCAAGCTGCCGGTCGACCGCGTCGGCCTGCCCGACGCGGTCTTCGACCGCTCGCGCGCCGACAGCGGCGTTCCGGGCGGCCGACCGTTCACCGACTACGAGCTCGGCGAGGACGTCGTGCTCACCGACGCCACGGTGCTCTACGCCCGCTATCGCGTCATCCCCGCGATCGCGATGTGGCCGGCGCTGTTCCGCGAGTGCGTGACCGTCGCGCTCGCCGGCCACTGCGCGCTGGCCGTCAACGAGGACGAACGCCGGCGCGACGATCTGCTGCGCGAGGTCTACGGCGATCCGCGCATGCCGGGCCAGCTCGGCCTGGTCGGTAAGGCGGCGTCGCTCGATGCCCAGTCGAGCCCGAGCCGGATCGCGGACGCAGGCGGCGGCCCGCTGATCAACGCGCGCTTCCCGAGCGGGTGACATGCGCAACGCCGCGGTCAAAAACAACCTGTCGAAGGGCGTGCTCGATCCGGCGTTGTCGGAGCGCATCGACCTCGAGCAGTACTACCAGGGCTGCCGACAGGGCATGAACGCGATCGCACTGCCCCAGGGCGGCATGACCGATCGCGGCGGCTTCACCAACCTCTACCGCCTGCGGCGCTCGCTGCGCCGGCTGGCGCTGACCGCCGCCATGGTGAGCGCGCCGAACGGCGGCACGGCAGCGAACCTGGTCGACCAGAACGCGGCGACCGAGCTGCGCACCACGGCCACCGTCACGGGGGCCACGTTCGTGGTCGCCGCCGTCGACCTGGGTGCCGCGCAGACGCTGGCCGCGGTCGACGCCGTCCAGTTCGCCTGCTCGACCTCGAGCGCCGACGGCGTGTGCGTGATCGAGACCTCGACCGACAACGCCACCTGGTCGGCGCTGGGGGCCGCCCTCAACATCCGCACCACCGCGCGGACCCGGCGCTACGCCACTGCGCCCGGCAGCACGCGGAGCGCACGCTACGTGCGCCTGGTCGTCACCGGCGCCCCGGCGATCGGCACCGTCGGGCTGATGGAGCTTAGGGTGTGGACCGAGACCACGCGGCTGTCGGCGCTGCGCCGGCTGCTGTTCACCTATGATGCCAACCAGACCTACCTGATGGTCGCCACCGACCGGAACCTGGACGTGTTCCGCGCCGGCGTGTGGGTCGCGGCCGTGCCGATCCCGCACCGGGCCGATCAGCTCGGCATTCTCACCCGCGCGCAGAGCCGCGACACCATCCTGCTGTTCCACCCCGAGGTGCCGACCCGCACCGTGTTCCGCCAGGGGGCGGACAGCGAATGGGACAGCTACGACCAGACCTTCTCGAACGTGCCGACGATGGCGGGCGACACCTCGTTCGGCGCCGCGCAGGACGAGATCCAGACCCTGACCGTCACCGGCATTGCCGACGGCGCGACCTTCCACGTGCTGGTCGAGGATGCCATCACCGCCGCGCTGACCAAGGGCACCGATACCGCCGCCATGACCACGGCGATCGCTGCCGCCATCAACGCGCTGCCCAACGTCGGCGGCGGGGTGGTGGTCTCGGCCCTGGCGGTGACGGCGACGACGCTGACCTTCCGCATCACCTATGCGGGCGCGGCGGGCTCGCGCTCCTGGCCGCAGACCTGGGCCGATGTCGCCACCAGCGACGCCGCGGTGGTGACCGGCCAAACCCTGCAGGACGGCCGGCCGGCGACGGGGGCCTACATGAGCAAGGCCACGGGCTGGCCGCGCTGCGGCACGTTCTTCCAGTCGCGCCTGCTGCTCGGCGGCTTCAAGCTGCGGCCCGAAACCATCATCGGCTCGGTGCTCGGCGACTACTTCAACTTTTCCCAGACCGCGGGCGGCACGATCGCGGCGGCCGACGTCGGCATCGACTTCACGCTCGACAGCGACGAGGTCTCGGTCATCCACCATCTCTCGGTCGGCCGCCATCTGCAGGTCTTCACCGAAAACTCCGAGTGGTACGTCTCCGACCGCGTCATCGATGCGACGCAGCCGCTCAACTTCGTCCAGGCCACCCGCTACGGCGTGCGCGCCGGTATCGAGCCCCAGCAGATCGACGGCGCCGGCGTGTTCGTGCAGGGCGCGGGCAACGTCGTGCGCGAGTTCCTGTGGACCGACACCGAGCAGACCTACGGGGCGGAGAGCATCACACTGCTGGCCTCGCATCTGGTCAGCGACGTGACCGACGTTGCCTTCCGCCGCGCCTCGGCGACCAGCGAAGGCACGCAGATCTACATGACCAACACCGACGGCAGCCTGGCCGTCATGACGCGCATCCGCTCCGAGAAGGTGATGGCGACCGCGCCCTGGCAGACCCAGGGCAAGTTCCGCGCCGTCGGCGTCGATGCGGCCCGCCGCATCTACGTGCTGGTTGAGCGGACCATGAACGGGGTTGCGGACAACTGGCTGGAGCTGCTCGACGAGACCGCCGCGCTCGACGCCTCGGTACGCGTCGCACCGGGCTCGGCGACGATCACCGGCCTCGACCGGCTCGAGGGCAAGTCGGTCTACGTGGTCGGTGACGGCGTGCCGTTCGGTCCGTTCACGGTGGCGGGCGGGGCCATCACGATGCCGCGGCAGGTGGCGCTCGCCGAGGTCGGCCTGTTCTTCGAGTTCATCCTCGAGACGATGCCGTGGAAGCCGCTCGACAAGGCCGGCGCCACGATCCTGGGCCCGCGGCGGCTGACGGCTGCGACGCTGGCGCTCACCGACACCACCAGCTGCGCGGTCGCGGCCAACGGCGGGGCCTCGCGCGCGGTGGCGCTGCGGACGTTCCCGGCATCGCTCGACCTGCGGCCGATCACCGAGGCGTTCTCGGGCGACGTCCGCGTCGACCGGCTCTACGGCCGACGCGATGGTCCGACGCTGGTGATCACCCGGCCGCTGCCCGGCCGCATCACGGTCAAGGCAATCTACCTGGAGGCGGCCTGATGGAAGCGGCATTCGCAGCGATCGGATCGGCCTTCACCGGCGCCACCGCGACGGTCGGCGCAGGATTGTCATCGCTGGGCTCGGCGGTCGGCCTCACCGGCCTGCAGGGCGTCACCACGGCGGCATCGGCGCTGTCTTCGATCGGCTCGGGGCTGATCGCCAAGCAGCAGGGCCGACACAGCGCCGGCATGCACCGCTGGGCGGCGGACAATGCCTCGAAGGAAGCTGCGTTCTCGGCCGCCGGCGAGGAGATGAACGCCCAGGCCGAGTACCTCGCCGGCGCCGACGCGGCGATCCGGCTGCGCGAGGACCTGCACCGCACCATCGGCGGCCAGCGCGTGGCGTTCGCGGCCTCCGGCGTCGATCCCTTGTCGGGCACGCCGGCGAAGCTCGAGGACCTGGCCGACGCGAGGACGGCCGATGAGCTCGAGCAGATCCGCTCGCAGACCGAGGTCAACCGGCTGTCGCGGCGCATCAAGGCCTCGCAGATGCGCCTGCAGGGCATCTACCAGGGCGTGCGCGAGACCGCCGCCGCCGACAGCGCGGAGACCGGCGGCTCGATGAAGATGCTCGGCGCCTTCAACGACGCGATCAACAGCTTCGCACGCTACAAGCTCGACGTCGCGAAGCGGGGGGTGTGAGGCATGGCCAACACGCGGCGCGAGGAAGTCAACGCTCCGGCCTTCGAGCCCAAGGGCGGCCGCGTCGTGCCGGGCTCGTTCGCCACCGGCGGCGCCGGCGGCGTCTCGGTGGGCGCGGCCGGCGACCGCAATGACGGGGCGGCCGACGTGTTCCGCCAGGCCTCGGCCGGGCTCAAGGACCTTTCCGGCGCGATCGGCCGCTGGGCCGATGAGGCGGCGGCGGAGGAGGGCCGGCAGGAAGGGGCGCTCGCCGGGTTCGACCCCGAGTTCCGGCCGCGCAACGAGCACACCATTTTCGCGAAGAACTACGACCACGCCGCCGTGCACACCTGGAAGGGCCAGATGCACGTGCAGGTCACCGACCAGCTCGACAAGGCCTTCATCCAGCACCAGGACAATCCGGCCGCGCTCGCCAAGGCGACGGCGGCGCTGAAGCAGGGCTGGCTGGAGAAGATCGACCCCGAGCTCGCCCCGCACGTGCTGCCCGACTTCGAGCGCAGCTTCAATGCCCAGAACCTGGCGCTGTCGCGGCAGGCGACGCGCAACCAGATCGCGCGTGCCCGCGAGCAGCAGCTCGCCACGCTGCAGACCGAGATCGCGACGCGGCTGAAGACGCTCGACCAGCAGAGCTTCCGGCTCGGCCTCGACGACACCGCCGACGCGGTGCTGACGCAGGAGATCACCGCGCTGCACGGCCGGCTGACGCAGCGCGGCGCCGACGGCCGCTTCGTGCTCGATCCGCAGATGCAGGAACGGATCAGGCGCGAGGTCGGCGAACAGGTTTCGCGCTCGCGCATCATCGGCGCCTTCAGTCGGATCGACGGCCAGGACGCGCGCGCGCAGTTCATCGAGAAGCTGCAGGCCGACTACAAGGCCGGCGGCAACAAGCTGCTCGACCAGTTCGACGTGCCGGCCTACGAGCGCCTGGTCGGCCACCTGTCGGCAGAGGCCAACCGCCAGACGCTCGCCCAGCAGCTCGCCACGCGCACGCTCCAGCGCGAGCTCACCGCCATGCAGCAGGCCGCCGACGACGGCATCGAGTTCGGGCCGGAGCGGACGCGCGCGCTGCAGGGCCAGCTCGCCATCGCCGGCAAGCCCGAGCACTTCCAGGCGGTCCAGCGCGCGCAGGCGACCTTCGAGACCGTGCGCTCCCTCAATGCCACCCCGCCCGAGAAGGTCGAGGCCTGGGCACTCTCCGAACGCCAGAGGCTGCGCGAGGCCGGCACCAACGCGGGCGAATGGGAGCTCGAGCGGCTGCGGCTCGCCGAGCGCTACATCGCCAGCCAGAAGGCGCAGCTGGTCAATGGCCAGATCGCCGTCGCCGCCAAGGCTGGGATCATTTCCGGCGCGGCGCTCGACATGAGCGCCGGCGACAAGTTCACGGCCTCGCTGGTCCGCCGCATCCCCGAGGCCGACCACGCCGCGGCGTTCTACCGCCGCGAGGTGCAGTATTTCACGGCCGAGGAGCGCACCGAGCTCGGCGTCATCGCGCGCAAGGGCGGCAGCGAGATGCTGGCGCTGGCCCAGGGTATCGTCGCCGCCGCCGGCGAGCGGGCGCCCGAGGTGCTGCGCGAGCTCGACAAGACCGCGCCGCCGCTCGCGATCGCCGGGCGCCTCATCCTCGAAAACGCCGACCCGAACGCCCCGACCGACCTCGCCAAGGGCCTCAAGCTGCAGCGCACCGAGGGCTTCAGCGAGCGGCTGAAGGGCAAGGACAAGGACGTGCGCGCGGCGCTCACCGACGTGCTCGGCGACCTGCTGCAGCGCTCACCCGAGCTCGAGGCCAACGTCGGCCCGGCCGCGCGCGCGATGTACGAGGCCCGCGCCGCCCGCGCCGGCAGCAACGACTTCGACGCTTCGATGATGAAGGAGGCCGTGCGCCAGGCGGTCGGCGAGCGCCAGGTGGACGGCGCGACCTACGGCGGGGTGGTGCAGCAGTCGGGCTGGATCTGGGGCTCCAATGCGATCGTGCTGCCGACAGCGGTCAAGCAGCGTACCTGGCGGCAGGTTGTCGAGATGATCACGCCGGCCGACCTGGAGGCTGCCGGGCTCGGCGTGCCGATCGGCGGCGACGGCAAGTCAGTCGCCCTGTCGCGCGTCAAGGCCGCGACCCTGGTGCAGTACGGCGACGGCCGCTACGTGATTGCCACCGGCGATCCCGCGACGCCGGGAGCCGAAGGCTGGGTGTTCCGCGACCGCCCCGGCACGCCCTACGTGCTCGATCTCAAGACCCTGGCGCCGATCCTGGCCAGGCGCCGGCCCGATCTGTTCCTGCCGGTGCGGCCATGACGTTTTTTGCGACGCGGCCCGAGCTGCAGTTCCTGCCGTCCGCGGGCGCGGTCTCCGGCGAGGCTTCGACGCTGGGCGAGGTCGCGTCCGATGCCTGGAACGTCGCCGGCGTCGGCGGCGCGCGCATCGCCGAGATTGCCCGCAGCGAGGCTGCCTATGACGCCCGCATCGACGCGATCTTCAAGGCGACCGGGCAGCGCCTGGTCAACCCTTACCGCTACACCGCGCGCGAGATGCGCCGCCAGAACGCGGCGGGCTTCGAGGCGGGATCCTCGTTCGATCGCTTCCAGCAGGAGATGGCGCGGCTCGCCGAGCAGTACCCGCACCTGGCCGAGGTCATCCAGCCGCAGCGCTCACCGATGCTAGACGCCGGCGACGTGCAGCGGGCCGCCGAGGAGCGGCTCGCCTCCTCGCTCGCCCGGTCGCCGTGGACGGCGACGCCGAACCTGCCGATCCTGGGGCCGACGCCGCTCAACCCGGCCGCGCTCGCCACCGGCCTGGTGCAGGGCTTCACCGACCCCTTCACCCTCGCGACGATGCCGCTGCTCAACAACCCCGTCGGGCTCGGCGCCCGCGCCGTCGCCTGGCAGGGCGCCAAGATGGCGGCCGTCAACGCCGCCACTGAAGCGGTGCAGCAGCCCTTCAGCCAGGCCTGGCGCAAGGATGCCGGCCTCGACTACGGCTGGGACCAGGCCAAGCACGCGCTCGCCGGCGCCGTCCTGTTCGGCTTCGCGATCGACGCCGGCGGCCGCAGCGCGTTCCGCGGCGTGCGCCGGCTGCAGGGCCGCACGCCGACGCTCGACACCGAAGGCCGGGTGATCGGCTGGCGCGCCGGTGCGGACGAGGCCCCGCCCGCCGCCGCAGGCGATCCACCGCCGCCCGCCGGCCCGGCCGGTCCCGATCCGGTCGCAGCCGCCCGTGATCCCATGGCCGCCCTCGACGAGGCCGCGGCCCGCGCGCCCGACGGCTCGACCCTGCGCCGCGCCTTCGACGGCGACGATGCGGCCCTGCGCGAAGTCGTGGCCGAGACCGGCGCGCACGCCGACCCCGCCACCCGCGGCGCCCTGGCCGAGCTCGAGCACTACCGCCTGTTCGGACCGCCGCCCGAGATCGAGCCCCACGAGCACTTTGTGCGCCTCGCCGAGGCCATCCAGCGCGCGGGTGACCCCGAAGCGCCGGCGCCCGGCAGCGCGCTGCGGCGCACCGATCCGGCCGCTCGGGGTCCCCTCGACGCCGGCGCCGAGGCGGCCCTGCAGCGGCTGCGCGACCAGGACGGCAGCCTCACCGACCTGGCCCAGGTGCTGCGCCAGCGGCCCGACCTGGTCGATGGCTCGGTGCCCGTCTCCGACCACAAGCTGCGCCAGGCCGCAGGCCTCGCCAAGCTCTCCGACGAGGCCTTCGACCGGGTCGCGAGCGGCGACGTCGCGCCCCAGCACGCGGCTCTGGTGGGCGACCGCGTGCTCGATCCGGCTCGTCACGTCGAGGTCCTCGACGCGATCGCGCGCGCCGGACTGAGGAGCGCCGAGCAGGTGCGCCTGCTGATCGGCGAGATGACCTCGCGGGCCGGCGCGCCGGCGCCGCATCTCGCCCGCATGGGCACCGACAGCCTCGGCCGCGATCTCACCGGGCCGCGCATCAAGGCGCTGGACGGGGCACTGCGCGGGCTGCCCAAGGATGCCCGCATCGCCGGCGTCGTCGACCGCGACCTTGCCCGCCTCGAGGCGGCGCTGCCGCAGGCGGCGCGCGGCGATGCCAAGGATGCCCGCATCGCCGGCGTCGTCGACCGCGACCTTGCCCGCCTCGAGGCGGCGCTGCCGCAGGCGGCGCGCGGCGATGCCAAGGTGCGCGCCGGTTTGCAGAAGCGCATGCTCGATGCGGTGCGCGCGCTGGCCGGCGCCGACAGCCACGTCGCCGAGCTCCTCGACGATGCCGCCCAGGCGGTCGCCCGCGGCGTCAAGGAGCGCACCGCGACGGCCGGCCTGGTGCAGCGGCTGGCGGCCGAGATCGAGAGCGGGGGCGTCGAAGGCCTGGTGAAGCCGCGGCGGGCCGCGGAGCG
>CAYZQZ010000007.1:0-32495 GCA_964480235.1 uncultured Reyranella sp.
AGCACGACCTCCCGCCCAACTGAATTCAGTTGGGCGGGACGTGCTCTACGCCCGGCTGGTGCGACGCGATCGAATGAAGCTGCAAATTCACGACAGGCCCGGATTGGCCGCCGCACTGATATCGGCGGCGGCGCTGCTGCTGTGGCTCCTGGTCGATGCCGCCGGCCGCGCCGGCTGGATCGTGCTCCCCTTTGCGCTCTTCTATTCGCTGCTCGCCGGGCTCTGCCTCTGGTCCTGGCGCAGAACCCTCGCGCTCGAGCAACCGGCCATCTGGTCGACACCCGAGCGGCTGCTGATCCTGGCGCCGCACGAGGACGATTGCGTGATTGCCGCCGGCGGCATCGGTGCGCTCAACCTCAGGCTGGGCGGCGCCACCCGCGTGCTTTACCTCGCGACGGACGAGGCGCCGGGTATGGCCGAGGTCCGCAGCCGGGAAGCGCGCGCGGCCTGGCAGCTCGCGGGCCTCGACGCCGCAGACGTGCGCTCGCTCGACCTGCTGCCGAAGCTGCGCCAGCGCGACCCGCAGCGCCTGCGCGACGCCGCCGCCGCGCTGCGCGCCGAGATCGACGCCTTCCGTCCGACGGTCATCGTCGCGCCGATGTTCGAGGGCGGCCATGTCCATCACGACATGACGGTCGGTCTGCTCGACCAGGTCGTGACCGAGGCGGACGCATCCCGGATCTACGAGGCCCCCGAATACACGCCCCTCGCCTCACTCTCGTGGACGCCGCATCGTGTGCTGACCCTGTGCCTGCGCTGGCTCGGGCTGGTGTCGTACTACGGCCCGCCCGACGGGATCGACGGCCGCAAGGTCTTGGTCTTCGGCCTGGGCGCCGAAGACCTCGCGCTCAAGAAGCGCATGCTCGCCTGCTTCGCGAGCCAGAATGCGCCGTCGCTGGTCGCCACACGCGGATATCCCGACCGGCTGGTGACCTGGGAGCGCACTACGGACCGGCGCACCGCGTTCGACCTGAAAGGCTCGTATCTCGGATTCGTGCTGGCGGCCCGAAAGGTGCTTCCGGCATCGATCGTCGACCGCCTGTTTCCAGTGCAGTGCGGCACGATCGGCCGCGAGGGCCGCCTCGCCGACTGGCAGGAGGAATGGCGCCTCTGAAGTTCAGCGGATGAAGGAGAGATAGACCTTCTTCATCAGCTTGTAGACGGCGGTGTCCTGTGCGGCAAAGCGCGTGATGAAGCCGCGCGACTTGTCTTCCAGCGCGCTGATCAGATAGTCGACGCCGGCGCGGCGACGGTACTCGGCGAGATAGGCATCGACCTCCGCGTTGCTCTCTGCCAGACCGTTGTCGGCATACTTGGCGACGCTGTAGATGAAGCTGCCCCTGCCCTCGTTCAGCTCGTGCAGGCCGTGCAGCGTCGTCTTCATGAAATTGCCGATCAGCAGATCGTCGAAGATGCGGTATTCGATCGACGTCATCAGGCTGCCGCGCGGCACGGCAAAGGTGATGCCGCGCTCCTTCGGCCCGCGCATCCTGATCGTGTGGTCCTTGCCGCCGACCCGGAAGTTCACGAAGCCGAGATAGTCCTGAACCCGGTCCTTGCGCGCGAAATACGCCTCGATCGCGGCGACGTCCTTCATGTCCAGTGCGTCCGACCAGTTGTCGCCGAAATCCGACGCCGGCCGCGGCGTGACCTGGATTTCAGGCGGCGTCTCGGTCGTGACGTCGAGCGTACGGCAGTCGACCGTCGAGAACGGCGGGTGATACTCGATGCCCGGCGCCAGCCCCTGGGTGAAGGCCTCCATCGGCGTCGTGTAGGCCTGCGCCCACATCGAATCCTCGCGCTGATACTGATGGAACGAGGAAAACGGAATGACCGCCCGCGCCCCGGTCGCCTTGACGAGATTGGTGAGCTGGCCGCCGACCGACGGCTTGCGCGCCGCGCGCGGCAGCACGAAGGAGCCGTCCTCCTTGAAGAAATTGATCATGTCGGCGTCGCCGTAGCCCGACAGCGGCAGGACGAAAGAGTCGCGGAAGTGCCGTGAGATGCCGCGGATGTGGCGCACGCAGTCGCGCATGCCGGCGTCGTTGAGGTCGATGAACAGCTTGCCGCCGACATCGAGCAGGAGCACCGCGTCCTGGATCTGCGTGGTGATGCAATGGACGCGGATATTGTCGGACAGGCTGACCCACTTGCGGTCCGGCAGGACGGTGACGTTGTAGCCGCCCGGCGTCAGGTCCTTGAGGATGCGGCTGCCGACATGGTCAGGCAGCAGGATCTTCTTCGAGCGGAACCGCTCGAGGCTGGTCGGATTGAGGTGGTCGGGATGACCGTGGCTGAACCAGACGAACTCGCACTTGGCGATGTCTTCCTTGAGCTGCGCCGGAATGCGATGACTCAACACCCAGCTGCCGAAATAGGCCGGCTCCTCGTCGCCATACCAGGGATCGGTCACGATCACCGGCTTGCCGTCGTAGGCGATCAGCGTCGCATTGCCCGTCGTCGTTACCTTCAGCATCCGGCGTACCTTCAGCTCGCGTACTTGTGCGCCAGGTCGGCATAGGCCTGCGCACAGTCCTCGAGCGTCAACCTGGTGTCCTCGATCATGCGCCGTGGCGCGAACTGCCCGGCTTGTACGCCGGTCCAGAAGCGGTCGAAAGCGGACAAAAAGTCCTGCGGCCCGGTGAATTTGACGCCGCAGCGGTCGTCCCAGTACGGCACTGACGTCACCGGGCTGAAACGCACGCCCCGCAGCAGATATTCCAGGCTCTGCCACTCGCCGCCGGGATCCCAGGCGAAGACCGGCACGTCGGACGCCAGCGTCTGCTGAAGCGCGATGCCCTGGGTCTCGTGGCGGCTGAGATAGACCATCGACTTCACCCGCCGGGTTAGAGCAAAGAGCTGGCGCTCGAAGTAGGAGCCATAGCGCAACTGCGCCACTACAAGGCCGCGCCGCCGGAGCTCGGCAATCAGCGGATTGATGACCGCCTTCTCGACCCTGGCGCGATCCTTGAAAATCTTGTCGTAGATCAGCACGTCGATGTCCTTCGGCACCGACGGCGCGGGCGTCCAGCGGATCGTGTCGATGCCAACCGGCCACACCGTGACCAGGCCGGGCCAGAACCTGGAGAACATGTTCTTGACCCACGGGCTCGGCACCAGCACCTGCCGGACCGCGTGCCGGTAAGGCAGTAATTCGTCATCGATCGGATGGTTGTAGATCGACGGCCCGAACAGGAGCGGCGTGGCCAGCGGGAATTCCCTGAGGATGTGCGGTTTGCCGATCAGGCAGGCGAGTTCGCCCGGATTGGCGCGCATGTAACGGTAGTCGTTGACCCGATAGGGAATACCCACCCGGTCGAGCCCGGTCATCAGGTTGAGCAACACCCGCATGTGACCGGACGGCTGCCACGGACCGCGCCACAGCCGGCGCACCAGACGCCGCGGATAGCGATCGAACGGGACCCAGCGATCGGGATCGGGCTCCTCGTAGAACAGATTGAGCGGAAGGCTCGCAGCCACAGAAAGTCGACCAGTATTCGAGTTCGGTGCGACCATATCACACCGCAGCGGGCCATTCGCCGGTCGTCGCGCGCGCGCTCTCCGGCTGTCCCCGGACGTTCATGGCATCACGGAGACGGAGTTCGCAACCGGAACTTCACGACGTACCAGAGCGCCAGCAGACCGTCGCGCCAGCCGATCTTCTTGCCCTCTTCGTAGGTCCGTCCGTAGTAGTTGATCGCGCATTCGTAGATGCGCCAGCGCCGCGGCCGGGCGAAAGCGGCGGACAATTCGACCTCGATGCCGAAATCGTCGCTCGTCAGTTCGACGCCCTCGAGCACCTTGCGGTCGAACATCTTGTAGCAGGTCTCGATGTCCGACAGCATCTGGTCGAACAGCACGTTGAACAGCAGCGAGATCAGCCGGTTGCCGAGGTAATGGTAGAAATAGAGCGAGCGGTGCGGCTTGCCGTGGAAGCGCGAGCCGTACACCACGTCGGCGACACCAGTCTGCAGCAAACGGAACATCGGCGCCCAGTCAGCCGGATCGTATTCGAGGTCGGCGTCCTGGATCACAATCACGTCGCCGTCAGCCGCTGCGAAAGCGGTGCGCAGTGCCCTGCCCTTGCCTGCGTTGGCCTCGTGCAGCAGCGGGCGAACCGTCACCGCGCCCGCAACCTCCTCATAGCTCCCGCCGGGCTCGACCGAGGCCGCCTCGCGCAACAGGAACGCGACGCCGCCATCCTCGCTGCGCCGCACACCGGCCACGGGATTGGCCGCGGCCGGAAAGGCCGACCTGATCCAGTCGCGCGTGCCGTCGTTCGAACCGTCGTCGACAAGGAGGATCTCGCGCTCGACGCCCGGCAGGGCGAGCATCACGGCGCGCAGCAACCGCGGCAGGAACTGCCGCTCGTTGTACACCGGAACGACCACAGACAGAGTGAGGCCCCGCCGCGGCGGAACGTCGAAGCCGTGCGGTGTCACCCGCGTCCCGGCCTTCAGCGACCGGCCGCGCCGGCGGAGCGTGGGGCCGCCTGTCTGCCGCCAGCTTCGACGACCTGGCGATAGATCGCCGCCATCTCCTCGGCGACCGTCGTCATGGTGCGTTTGACCGAGATGTTGGCCGCGCGCGCCGCGAGTTTGCCGCGGTCGAGAGCCACTTCGGCGATGGCGTCGGCCCATGGCCTGCTGTCCTGGAACGGCAGCAGCCAGCCGTCGACGCCGTCGCGGATGCGCTCGGCGATGCCGCCGAGATTGGCGCCCATAACCGGAATGCCGAAGGCGAAGGCCTCGAGCACGACCAGCGGACCGGTCTCCATGTAGTTCGACGGCACCGCGAGGACGTCGATCCGCTCGAGAAAATCCGGAAGCTGGCTATGCGAGATCGAACCGAGGAACTCGATGCGGTCGTCGCCGGCGGCGGCGGCCTCCAGGGTCCGCAGATAGGGCGGTTCCGTGCCGCTGCCGGCCACGATCAACTTCACCGGCAGGTCCTTCGGCAGCAGCTTCATGGCTTCGAGCAGCACATGCGGGCCCTTGTACGGTTCGAGCCGGCCAACGAAGCCGATGCGCAGCGTTCCGGGATCGCTGGTGCGCCTGGCGGCCGCCCCGAGGGCCACGAAGGAATCGGCGACGGCCTGACGCGACACGAATATCTTGTCCGCCGGCACGGCGTTGGCCGCCAGCGCCGAGAATACCCACTGGCTCGGCGCGACCACCCTGTCGCTGAGTTCGGCCATCTTGCGCAGATCGCGGATCTGCATGTCGACACGCGAGCGTGCCGACAGGACCGTGGCCACCCGGCCCAGCGTGCGCGACAGGTCGGGCGTCACTGCCATGCGCGGCAGGTGCGACACCGCATAGGCCGCAGGCGTCGGCAGGCCGCGCGACAGCGCCCAGCACTGGGTGCAGCGCTGCTCCTCGATCCGCCCGTCGCAAGCCTCCTTGCCGTTGAGGATCATGGTGCCGCGCAGGCAGAGCGCCGAGGGAACGTGCACCGTCACGACGCGGGGAATGCCGAGCTGCGCCACCTGAGCCAAATGTTTCAGTCCGGCTCCGGTCGTCCAAGAATGAAGGTGAAACACGTCCGGCCTGGCGCGCAGAACCAGTTCCTGGAACTTGCTCAGCCCGGAACCCGTCGAGCTCGACGATTCGGCGCGGATATCCGCCCAGTTCGCCGGATACCTGAACACCGGTGCACCGGCCCAGTCGTATTCCTCGTAACCGCGGTCGGTCGCCGCCACGATCTCGCTCTCGACGGAAAAGCGGTCGAGGCCCATGGCGAGGTCGCGCACGTAGACCTCCGTTCCGCCGACATTCTCCGGAAAGTAGAAACCGACACAGTGAGCGACGCGCAGGGTCATGTATCCGTCTTGGTTGACGCCGGACGGCCTCGTCAGGCGGGGCCGGCGCCCGACCTCCGTCGAAGCGATGCCTGCACCCGAACCAGCCGTTCGGTCGCAGCGAAACCTAGCACCTTATAGCCCAGCAAAATACTTCGGCGCTCCCGCGGCGCGAACCCGGGATCGAGATCGAACACCCATCGCGCCGCCGCCTCGGCCTCGCCGATTTCCCATTTGGCGAGATTGCGCACGACCGGCCAGATGTAGGACACAGCGGCGCGCTTGCGGCGCGGCGTCAACTCGCCGCGTGCTGCAAGCATCGCCACGGCCTTGCGGTAGACGGCGATGTTGGTCCAATCCGCCTGCATGCGGCGGAACCCGGAGGTGCCCTGCAACCGGCCGCGCGCGTGATGGCGGTGCACGAAGGCCGGTTCGCGGAACACCGCCAGCTTCGGGCCGCGGATCGCCACCTCGAGCATGAACATCCGGTCGTCACGCAGCGCGAACTCCTGCCGATGCGGAATGTCGGCGATGAACGACCGGCGGAACAGGAAGGCGGAATAGTGCGAGAACGGCACCTCGCCGAACTGCTGGGCGACGAAGTCGTCGCAATCGACCCACGGATGCGGGCTGATTCTCCCCTCTTCCTCGTAGAAGTCCTCGTAGCCCGCGACGACGAGATCCGCGCCGCTGCTGCGGGCCAGTTCGAGCTGGCCCGTGTTGATGCCCGGCTTCAACCAGTCATCGGAGTCGAGGAAGCGCACATACTCGCCCTGCGCACGCGCCATGGCCGCGACGACGGCCCAGCACTTGCCCCAATTCTCGCTGCGCAGCGCCACGACGTCGGACCTGCCCTGCAACCATTCCCAGGTGCCGTCGCTGCTGCCGTCGTCGACGACGATGACTTCGACGTTGCCGCCCGCAGCGAAGCAGGAGTCGATCGCGGCCGGCAGGGACCACAGTCGATTGAAAGTCGGAATGACGATCGAAACGTCGATCATGCGGCCGGTTCGGCGGGATCCGCCGAACTCATCAGCGCGTCCGTCGGCGCGACGATTTCGAGGTGCCCGCCGCCGCTGCGCGACTGTCGAGGAAGTGGACGACCCTCGGGAACAGGAACTTGTTCATCACCAGCGTGACGATGAAGAAGAGCATCATGCCGCCGAGAACCTTCGGCAGCGACACCTCGACGCCGTCGCGCGCCATGCTGAATATGAATCCCATGATGATGCCATCGATCATGATCTGCGGCAGCCTGAATCCGAGCATGACCTTGATCACGAACGCCAGCAGAAGTCCCAGCACAAAGATGCCGAGCAGCATGCCGGGGAATTTCAGGTCGGCGAAGTTCTCGGCCATGTAACCGACGCTGATCGAGGTGCCCGCGCGGGCAACCTCCAGGGAATAGGCGCGGGCGAGACGCATGTAGACGTCGGTATCGGACAGCGCGGGCTTGTTCGGGAACAGGAAGCGCGGCTGGGTGACGTGCTCGATCGCCTCGGTCCATTGTCGCATCGCCTGGGGTTCGGGCGCCGCTTCCTGGACACCGATCACCGAGCCGAAGATGTCGACATAGGCCAATCGGGACAGCAGGGCATAGAACGTCTCCGACAGGTTGATCTCCTGCGGCGCCAGCGCCTTGCGGCCGAGATAGGACATGCGCTCCGAGAGCGGGACCTTGATTTCCTGACTCTCGTCGGACTGCGCCGCGTAGACGCGGTACTCCGTCTTCACAGATGTCCAGAAGATGGCGAGGGTGATCAGCACCGTCGCGCCGAGCAGCGCACCGGCGGTGGTCGACCCTTTCCATTTCACACGGGCAGCGACCGCGGCAATGCCGAGATAGATGAACACCGCGCGGAAGTCCGACAGGAAGCCCGTGAAGCCGATCGCGACCTCGAACAGCACCACGATGACGACCCACTTCATGCCGCGCCCGGTCGAGATGCAGTAGATGAACAGCATCATCAGGCCGACGACCTTAAGGCGGGCGACCGCGTCGAGGACCTGCGCCAGACCCGGCGACGCCCTGATCAGAAACGCACTGACCATCGAAGCCGCGAACGACGCGCCGTAGATCAGCAGCACATCATTGAGCTGCCATTTGTAGTGGGCGGTCAGCTGCGCCTGCGTCGGCGGCTTGGCCCGGGAAAGAACCAGGCGAAAGGCGAAGGCCATCGTCAGCAGGCTCGCAAGCATGTACCAGAAGGCGCGGGCCACGTCGGGTCCGTACATGCCGCCGCCAAGAGTCTCCTTGTCGATCCATGCCACCGGCACGCGCGTGTAGATCTGCATCCACTGCCAGAGGAAGAGATAGAGCACCGCAGCCGGCATGGTCGGCGTACTGAGGATTCTCACGATGATCCACGGCACGATCGCGCCGCCGATCGTCACGACCGGCTCGCGTGTGAAGGGCGCTACGACGCCCATCACGATGGCGAAGTAGAGGAAGCCCCTGCGAACGAGGTCGAAGTCCAGCACAGGTGCTGGCCTCGCCCGTTGCAAGATGACTGCCGTGGTCATAAGTGTCTGAAATTCAATGGAAGTCGCGGAAATTCAAGTTCGTCGTGTCCGCAACTACCTTACCAGAGGGCGCCGGCAAAGCCTATGCGCCGCTTCGATCACGCCTTCGGCGGTGCGAACAGGGGCATAGCGCGCGATGTGCAACGATATGCAACGGCCCGTCTCGGCGGGATCGAGGGCGAGCACGTCGCGCAGCGCGCGGCCCAGTCCCTCGATATCCGCAAGCGTGAAGACCGCGCCGGTTTGTCCCGGGACAACGAGGTCCGGCCCGCAGCCGACGGCATCGGAAACCACGGCAGGAACGCCGCAGGCCATTGCTTCGTTGACCACCAACCCCCAGGTCTCGGTGCCTTCCGACGGCAGCACGACAGCGTCCACCGAGGCATAGACTTCAGGCATCCGGCTCTGGTTGACGAACCCCAGGAATTCCACAGGAACGCCGGTGCGTCGTGCAAGTTGTTCCAGTTCGGGCTGCAGTTCGCCTGAACCGGCAAAGACGGCGTCGATCGGCATTCCGTTTGCCCTCAGCGCGACAATCGCTCGCAGGGCGTCGAGCGGCCGCTTCTTGGCGATCAGCTTTCCCGCGAACAGCACCGTCGGCACCGAATCTCCCGCCTCCCGGCGACGCAGATGGGCGATACGCGCCCTCCGGCTCGCCTCGGCGAAGGCGTCGTTGTCGACACAGTGGGGAGAGAAGAACATCCGCTCCGGCCGCGCCCCGTGGTGCAAGAGATACTCGCGATTGCGCTGGCCGACATACAGGTAGCCGTCGAACGCGCGCAGCATGCTGGAAAAGACCGGCGCCTTGGCAAGCCGGACCCACGACCGGCGCTGGCCGGCGAGCTGCGAATCGCCGCGCACCAGCACGGGCAGGCCGGCCCTCCGGCAGGCGATCACCGCCTGCCAGTAGGACCACAGTGCCCAGCCCGGCACGACGAAGGCGTCGTAACGGCCGCGCGCTATTTCCCCGGCGATCTCCGGCGTGTTGCATCCCCAGAAGTCGTCGGTCGAGGGGGCCTTTGCCCGGTTGGTCAGGAATCGACTCTCGTAGCCCGAGAGAATGTCGACGTCCCAGTCGAACGCGACACCGAAGCCCGCGCGCGCCTGCTGCTCCGCCGTCTGCCGGTGGGCAAAGTACACGGTGAGATCGCACTGCCGCGCCAACGCGCGAAAGATCGGCGCGTAGTACTGGATCGGATGGCTGACGAGGAAGCCGATACGCATCGTCATGTGCCCGTGCTGCGACGGGTGACGACGCTGTCGAGCGCCTCGGCCAGCAGACGCGTCGATTCACGCGCGGTGAAGGCCGAGAAGCCGGATCGATCGACTCCGTCGGCGTCGTACGACGAATCGTCCATCAGCAACGAGAGCTCCGCTGCCACCGCGTCCGCGGCGGGCAAGAGGCCCTCGGTCAGGGTCATCGCCCTGCCCGCATGCGAGGATCTCACCAGGGCGACTGCCGTGCTCGCCTCGTGCAGCATGGCGAACAGCGGCCGACGCGACAGCAAGCCCTGAAACACCTTGGACGGCGTGTAGTGCGGCTCGGTCGAGCCGAGCACCAGCACCGCGCTGCTGCATTCGAGATGGTTAAGGGCATCGACATAGCCGATGCGGTTGGGATGCTCGTCGACCATATCCTCGACGCCGGCCTGCCGTGCGCGCGGCAGGACGCGATGACCGTTCGGATCGTCGGGCGACGAGCCCGTTCCGACGAAGTGCACCTTCAGACGTGACGCCTGGCCGGGGGAGGCGCGCCGCAGGGCCGCCAGGCCGGCAAGGAAGCTGTCGAGCACGACGATGCCGGCCGGCAGCAGCGCGCCCGCATAGATCATGTGGAACCGGCCGTCGGCCGGATCGAACAGGAACGGCTTCTTGTGCAGGGCGCGCACCAGTTCGTAGTCCTCCGGCGCGGTGCCCATCGGCATGCAGGCGAGGTGGGCGCGTCGCGCGACCTCGGGATTGCGCTCGAGCATGCCCGCGACGTAACCAGGCGCCATGCCGGTGATCAGCGCCGCGTCGCGCACCGACCAGGGCTCCAGCAACCCGGCCAGCGTGTACGAGGCCCAGGCGCGACTGAAGCGGACATCGGATCCGGGAAACGGATTCACCCACGGGTCCTGATAGTCGATGCCGTACGGCAGTCCGAAGCGGCGATGGATCAGCCGGCCGACCGGCGCCAGGAAGTTCGAGGGAATGGTGACAAGCACGAAGTCGATTTCGCTGCGCCCGGCAAGGCCGGCGAGCACGCGGTAGCAGCCCGCGAAGGAGCGGATCCCGACGTCGCCGACGAGGCGCACCGGGCCGGTCGACCAGGTCGGGGCGTGGATGACGCGCAGGTCCTTCGCGACGAGGTGCTCGAGATCGGGATCGGGCTTCTCCTCGTACTGCCGCGGATCGGCCGTCACCACGATCGGCTCCCAACCGAACTCCGGCAGGTAGCGCGACCACAGCCGCGCGCGCTGGGCGCCCACGAGATTGCTCGGCACGAAATGGCCGCTCACCAGCGCGATGCGACGGGGCGCCTCCCGCCGGCTCATCGCGCGGCCTGCCTCTGGTGCAGACGACGATAAAGCTCGTCGTAGCGCGCCACGACGGCATGCGCGGAAAAATGCTCCTCGGCCCGCCGGCGGAAGGCGGCGCGATCGATCGTGCCGAGCTTGCCGACCGCATCGCCCCCCTGCTCGATCGATTCGATCAGGAAGCCGTCGATCCCCGGGCGCACGATCTCGGGCAGCGCGCCGGTCGGACAGGAGATCACCGGCGTGCCGCAGGCCAGCGACTCGGCGAACACGATGCCGAAAGGCTCGTTCCAGCGGATCGGCACCACCATCGCCCGGGCGCCCCCCAGCAACTTGTCCTTCCGCACATCGTCGACCGGTCCGACATACTCGACGCCGTCGCGGCCGATCTCCGGCAGGATTTTCTGCCGCCAGAACTCGCCCTCCGGTCCACTATCGGAGTGGTTGCCGGCGATCACCAGCCGGTTGCCGGTGCGCCGCGCGATCTCGATTGCCCAATGGGCGCCCTTGATCTCCTCGACCCGGCTCAGGAACACCAGCGGCGCATCGGCCGGCACGCTGGGACTGAAATGCAGCCCCTCGGTATCGGCGAAATTGGGAATGCCGAACCACTCGCCGCCGCTCGGCCGGCCCTGGCGCGCGATGTACTCGCTGCAGCCGGTAAAGGTGAGCGTGCCTGGCGCCGCGAGCCTCGCCGCCAGTCCCACCGTGCGCGCGGTGGGCTCGCGCTGGAACGACATCACCAGCGGCACCCGCCCGCGTAGATGCGGCGCGAGATAGGCAATGCGCGAGAAGCTGTGCAGCAGATCGGGCCGGAAGTCGCGCTTGGCTTTCCACAGAGCCCACATGTTGGCCAGCGTGTCGCCACGCGACAGCGAACTCTTTCCCGGCCATGGATAGAACGCGTCCGCCGGAGCGGTCGAGCCCTCGCGCGCAACCAGTCCGACCTGATGCCCCATCGCCTTGAGACGACGCACCAGCACGTCGACGATCCGCTCGATGCCGCCGTACAGCCGGGGCGGCACCTCGATCTCGGGATCGGCTGTCAGCAGCAGGCGCATCAGCGGCGCGCCTCCATGTAGAGCGAGTAGGTCCGATGCTGGTCGCGGTCGATCGCGCCGCCGGGGAAGCGGCCCTGGCGCCACTCGACCTCGGCGATGTCCTCGAACCCGGCCTGCTGCAGGGTGCGGCGCAGATACTCCGCATCGAAGCCACCGTAATGCTCGCCGTCCTGGACGAAGACGTGATTGAGCGCCTCCATCTTGGTGGCGAAAGTGCTTTCCGGCCGCTCGCCGCCGCAGCCGATCTCGTTCAACAGGCCCCAGCCGGGGGCGAGGTAGGCTTCGGCGTACTTGCGCATGTCGGGGACGACGATGCGCAGGATTCCGCCGGGCTCGAGGCAGCGCCGGCACTCGGCGAGGAAGCGCGGACGCTCGATGCCGGGCTCGAGATGCTCGAAATAGTGCTCGACGTGAATGCCGCGCGCGGCGCCGTCGCCGAGAGGAAAGCCGTGCCGGCAATCGGCGCGCATGGTGACACCCGGCGCGGCGAAGAGATCGAGATTGACCCAGCCTTCCAGGCCGAACGGGCCGCAGCCGATATTGGCCAGAACGCCGCGTTGCCGCATGAGGCTGCGCCGGCGCGCGATCCAGCCGGGATGGAAGCGGTGCAGGAGCCTGACCCACATCGCGTTCGTCTCGACGCGGAAGGTGCGGAACACCCAGGGATTGACTGGCAGGCGCGGGATCAGCCAGCCGCCGAGACGCTGCTTCAGGGTCATGGACGCCCCTCCCCGCCGACGGTCGATCCGGCCCGCGTGCCGAGAGCGGCCGCCACCGATGCCAGCAGCGTCTTCTTTTCGTGATCCCAGTTGTAGCGTTCGCGGCCCAATCGCCAGGCCGCCGCCTTCGCTGCGGCGAGCGCCGCCGGATCGCCGAGGCCGTCGAGTGCGCGCGACATCGTCCTGGGATCGCCGAGCGAGCCGAGCAGGCCCGCCGCGCCGAGTTGCGGCGCGAGTTCGCTCTGCGCCGGTGTGTCGCTCATCAGCACCGGTATGCCCGCCAGCAGGTACGTGAAGATCTTGTTGGTCAGGCAAAGCCGGCGGCTCTGCGTAGCGTCGGTCTCGAGCGACAGGCCGAGATCGTAGCCGGCTGCGAGCGTCACCATGTGCCCAGGGGCCTCCATCGGCAGGATCGACACCCTGTCGCCGATCCCCAGATCGCGCGCCATCGCCAGCAGAGTCTCGCCGTGGCCCCAACGGTTGCCCCCGCGAATGTCGAGCGTGACCCGGGTCCGCGTAAGCGCCATCGCCGCGATGAAGCTCTGCAGCCCGCGGTCGAGGCCGATCGTCTGGGAGAACCAGTAGGCGCGCAGCCCACCACCTGCCGGCGGCGTCGCCGGGGACGGCAAGGCGGGCCCCGGCGATGCCGGCGCCATCGAGAGCGGAAAGACGTTCAGCACGGTCGTCGGTGTGACGCCGTACAACGCTCCGTAGGCCCGCGCGATCAGCGGCGATGCCGCCGTGAAGTGGCGGCACGACGGCAGCGCAGATTCCTCGATGCGCTTGACCAGTTCCATGCGGAATTCCTCGGCGTCGCCCTCCTGCCCCTCGCCGGAATGGAAATCCTCCGCGTCGAAGCCGAGCAGGGCGCCGTGCCGGGCCGCGGCGGCGGCGGCAGCTGGAAGCGCGGCGACATAGTGTGCGACATAGAGATCGGCCCGTTGCTGCAGCGCAGCGCTGCGCAGGACGGAGAACGGCCCGCCATAGGCCACCGCCGCGACACTCACCGGAATATCGAGGCCGACTGCATCCATCACCCGGGCCGCCAGCCGTGCCGCCGCCCCGGTAACCCGCTCGCCGGCCGGCCGCGGTACGCGGATCGCCGTCCAGCCGACCCTGCGCGCGATCTCGTCGTCATAAGGCTCGAGCGCTTCGGTATAGTTGCAGGCGATCGCCGTCACCCGGTAGCCGGCATCGTGTAGCGCGTCCGCCTCCTTGATGAGACGGGGATTGGAGGCGAGGTTACCGGGACTGACGAGGCAAATGCTGGCCGGCATGGCGGCTCATCCGCCGGACGGCGGCAGCGGCTTGAACTGCAGCGGGGCGCCCAACCGCATGGCCTGATTGCCGTAGCCCATCTCCTGGCCGAAGCTGAACGGAATGCCGTCGGGGCTGCAGGTATCGACCATGAAGCGCACGGCGCTGTCGACACCGTGGTCTTCCATCACGTTGGTGACGGTGATGTGCAGGTCGACGCCGTACTCACCCGCCGCCAGCCAGTAGGGATCCAGCGTCAGCACGCATTCGTACCGGCCGGCGTCGGTGGGCAGCGACACGCGGTTGAAGTTGCTCGAATTGTAATAGGCGATCGCGATGTTGTGGCGGTCGCGCAGGATCGCGTCGAGCGACAGGCCGGGCAGGCCGGTGGTCTCGAAGACGACCCTTATCCTGAGCGGCGTGCCAGGAACGAAGCGGTCGGTCTTGTTGCCGCGCTCGTCCAGCAGTTCGGCCGCGATCAAAGTCGAATTGAGGCCCTTCCCCCACGGCCGGTGCTGCGAGACCTTGCTGAGCGACGAGGTGTAGTGCGCGAGTGCCGCGTCGACCGGACCGTCGAAGGTCACGCGCCCGCCATTGAGCACGATGGAGCGCTTGGTGAGCGCCGTGATGGCCGCGATATTATGGCTGACGAAGAGCACCGTGCGACCGCTGCTGGCGACCTGCGACATGCGGTTGAGACACTTGGCCTGGAACTCGGCGTCGCCGACGGCCAGCACCTCGTCGACCACGAGGATCTCGGCCTCGAGATGGGCGGCGACGGCGAAGGCGAGACGGACGTACATGCCGGTCGAGTACCGCTTGACCGGCGTGTCAATGAACTTCTCGACGCCAGCGAAGGCCACGATCTCGTCGAAGCGCTGGCGCATCTCGACCCGCGTCATGCCGAGAATGGCGCCGTTCAGGAAGATGTTCTCGCGGCCTGTCAGCTCGGGATGGAAGCCGGTGCCGACCTCGAGCAGGCTGTTGACCCGGCCGAACACCTCGATGCGTCCCTCGGTCGGCTCCGTGATGCGCGAGAGGACCTTGAGCAGGGTCGTCTTGCCGGCGCCGTTGTGGCCGATGATGCTGACCAGCTCGCCCGCCTTGATGTCGAAATTGACGTCGCGCAGCGCCCAGAATTCCTCGATGCGCGCGCGCGTCGGATCGTGCTGCACCGGCCGGCCAACCATCCTGCGCGCGAGCGCACGGGCGCGATTGACCAGCAGATCGACGAACAGCTCGCCTTCGCGCGGCGCAGCGGCGTGATTGATGATGAATTTCTTGCCCAGTCCTCGCGACTGGATGACCGTGTTCGCCATTGTCAGGCCAGATCCGCGAAGCCGCGCTCGGTCGCCCGGAAGGTCCGGATGCCGAGCCACAGGAAGAACGCCACGACCAGCAGGCTGATCAGGAAGCCCGGCCAGTAGATCGGGCTGTCGCCGCCGATGATGCACCAGCGGAAGCCGTCGATGACGCCGACCACCGGATTGATGCTGTAGAGCAGCCGCCACTTCTCCGGCACGACCGAGCTCGCGAAACCGACCGGCGATACGTAGAGGCCGAACTGCAGGCCGAATGGAATGAGAAACCGGAAATCGCGGTACTTCACGATCACCGCTGCCGCCCACAGGGCGGGACCGATGCCGGCGAGCAGGGCGAGTACGACGAAGAACGGCAGCAGCAGGATCTGCCAGCTCGGGACGTAGAGGTACCAGACCATCAGTCCGATCAGGATGATGAGACTCACCGCGAAGTCGACCAGCGCCACGACCACCGTCGACAGCGGCACGATCATGCGCGGGAAGTAGACCTTGCTGATCAGGTGGCTGTTGGCGATGACGCTGGTCGAGACATCGCCCAGCACCGCCGAGAACAGGGTCCAGGGCAGAAGTCCGGCAAAGACCATGATCGCGTAGGGCACGCCCGTGGTGTTCGCGAGCCTGGCGAGATGGCCGAACAGGACGGTGAAAACCACCATGGTGAGGAACGGCCGCACGAAGGCCCAACCCGCGCCGATCACCGTCTGCTTGTAGCGCACGGCAACGTCGCGCCACGCCAGGATGAAGAACAGCTCGCGGTAGCGCCAAAGGTCCCACCAGTATTCCCGGTCGGTGCGCCCGGCCTCGATGACGAGGGGGACCCGGCTTTGTGGCTCGGCGGTGTTCATGCTGCGTCCCTCATACGACATGGCCGGGCCAGGACGCGAGCGAGGAGTAGCCGGGCTGCTTCTGCAAAATGTCCGTGCCGGTAGGGCTCTACGGCGGAAATGTCGGCTTTCCCCGCAGCCAGTTGGCCTGCGACGGCCTCGACCAGCGCGGCCCGGTCGCCGGCATCGACCAGCACGCCGACCCTGCCGTCCGGAATGGCGTCGGCGCTGCCGCCGCCATGGGCGCCCACCACCCGCACGCCGCACGCCGCCGCCTCGAGATAGACGATGCCGAAGCCTTCCTGCGTGCTCGGCATGACGTAGACCGAGGAAAGGCGATAGAGATCGAGCAGATCCTCTTCCGGCACGAAGCCGAGGAAGCGCACGACGCCCTCCTCGCCCGCCAGTTCGCGCGCCCGCGCCTCGAGTCGCTGCCGGTCATCGCCGTCACCCGCCACGAGATAGACGAGGTCGGGATAGCGCCGGCGCAGTTCGGGCAGCGCGGCGAAAACCTGTTCATGGCCCTTGTAGCGCTCGCTGGCGGAAAGCCGCGCGACGGTGAGGAGCACCGGGCCGGGACCGGGCTTGATCCGGTCCACCAGCGCCGCCGCCGGCGGTCCGGGAGAAAAATGCTCGCGGACCGTATCGGGCAGGACCCGCGCGCGATGGGGTGGCACGTTCGCCCATTCGAGCAGGCTCACGCGCGTGCCGCGGCTGACCGTGCTCACCATGTCTGCGGCCTCGATCGCGCGTCGCACGATGGCGCGGCGATCGGAGACGATGTCGGTGCCGTGACCCTGGATCCAGAAGCGCGCGCCGAGGAGCCGCGCGACCGCCCAGGCGAGCGGCGCGATGAAGGGATGGCCGCAGAACACGATGTCGAACGGCCGGCGGCTCCACGCGAGGCGGATCGCCGCGAGACTGTAGGCGATGCGGCCGCCGATGGCGGGAAGCTGGGTGACCGACGGCGGAAGCGAGGCGCCCTCCGTCGTGCCATAACGCGGCAGGACGACGATCTCGGCCTCGCCGGCCAGCGCCTCGAAGAGATCCTGGTTGTACCGGGCAATGCCGCCGCCGACGCCGTAACAATCGCTGACGAGAGCCAGGATGCGTGTCGTCATTCCGCAGGCTGCAGGCTGGCGGGTGTTGTCCAGCCGGCCTGCCAGACCCTCGTCGTCCAGGCGCGCGACGCGGCCGAGAAGGACCGGTCGGCGCCGGCCGGTCCGGCGATCCAGTGCCCGACCGGCGTGGCGAAGCCGGTCTTGCTCCGGTTACGGACCGACGGCGGCAGGCCGGGTACAGGCACGTCGGCCACGGCAGCCTTGGCGTCGAGCCCGGCCAGCACCTCGCCGGGCGGAAGCGCCGCGAGGAAAACCGGATCGACATAGGGCACGCGGATTTCGATCGAGTGCGCCATGCCGGCCCAGTCGGCGTCGCGCAGCAACTGGTTGCGCATATAGAGCGACGTCTCCAGCGCGGCGACCTTGTCGAAATCGCCCAGCCGATCGCCCGAGTGCAATGTCGAGGCGATGTAGCTGAGCGGCGCGAGGCGGCGCAGGCCCTCCTTCAGCAGGTCGCGATCGAGCAGGCCGCCGAGTTCCCACGGCATGAAGACGCCACGGCGCAGCAGGTAGGCGCCAGGCCAGTCGCCGCCGTACTGGAGAATGCCGGCGGCTTTGGGATGCAGGCCAAGACCGGCCTGGCTCGCCCATGTCAGCAGCCGGCGCGACATGGCGCCGAGACCGGGCACGAAGCGCAGCGGCGACAGCCAGTGCACGCTACGCGGGACGTCGGTGAAGGACGGGTAGCCGCCGAAGCATTCGTCGGCGCCGAGGCCGCTCAGCGCCACCTTCACGCCGGCTTCGTGCGCGGCCTTGGCGACGAACCAGGTGTTGATGCCGTCGGTGGTCGGCAGGTCCATCGCATCGAGCAGCGCCGGCAAATCGCGCTCGAACTCCTCGCGCGTGACGCGGCGCACGATGTGGCGCGCGCCGTAGCGCCTGGCGACCTCGGCGGCGAGCGGCGCTTCGTCCTGCGCCTGGCCCTCGAATTCGTCGAACGCCAGGGTGACGGCCACGGTGTCGCGCACGCCGATCTCGGCCATGGTGCCGAGCAGCGCGCCGGAATCGAGTCCGGCCGACAGGAAGACGGCGACCGGCACGTCGGCCACGAGATGATGGCGCACCGAATCGTGCACGGCGTTACGGAGCGCCTCGCGCGCGCCGCCCGTCCCGCCTTCTCGTCCTGCCGCTTCGGCATTTCGTGCGGCCTCAGAGCGCCGCGCCAGGGCGGCAGCGACATCGTAATATGTACAGGGCGCATGCGGGCCACTCGCATCGACGACGACGGTCGCGCCGGCCGGCACGGCGCGAATGTTGCGCCAGACTGTGAAGGGTTCCGGCACGCTGCCGAACAGATGGAAGCCCACGATGCCCGCCGGGTCGGGCTCACCCGTCACCGCCCCGCTCGCCAGCAGCGCCTTGGCCTGCGAGGCAAAGCGCAGGGTCCACCCGTCGTCGGCGTAGTAGAGCGGCTTGATGCCCAGCGGATCGCGCGCCAGCAGCAGGCGCCGGCGGCGGGAGTCCCACAGGCCGAAGGCGAACATGCCGCGCAGCGCCTCGACCATGGCGTCGCCGCGCTCCTCGTAGAGTTGCAGCAGCACCTCGGTATCGGAATCCGAGCGGAAGACGCGGCCCTTGGCCTCGAGCCCGGCCTTGAGCTCACGGTAGTTGTAGATCTCGCCGTTGAAGGTGATCGTGAGGCCGCCGTCGGCACTGTGCATGGGCTGCGCGCCACGCTCGGACAGATCGATGATGGCGAGCCGACGGTGGGTGAAGCCAACCTTGCCGTCTCCAGAGATCCAGTCGCCGCTGCCGTCGGGGCCGCGCGCTGCCATGCGCAGATTCATGCGCGCCAGCTCGTCCGCCGAAGCGCGCGGCGCGACTTCGAGATAGGCGTAGAGGCCGGCTATTCCGCACATGATCAAGAAAGGCGCTCAGGGCGTGGCGCGTTCAGCGTGCACCGGTGCCGCCCGCGACGACAGCAAAGGTGCGCAGGACGATGACGAGATCGAGCCACAGGGAGCAATGCTTCAGGTAATAGAGATCATACTCCAGTTTGGAGCGCATTTCGTCGGCGCCATGGGCATAACCTTGGTTGATCTGGGCCCAGCCGGTGGCGCCGGGCCGCACGATACCGCGCAGCGCGAAGTGCGGTATGTCGCGGACATATTGCAGGTCGAGGGTCAGCGCCTCGGGGCGTGGACCGACCCAGCTCATGTCGCCGCGCAGGATATTGAAGACCTGAGGAAGCTCGTCGAGCCGGGCGCGGCGCAGGAAATAGCCGACCCGCGTGATCCGGGGATCGGCCGTCGCCGTGAAGCTCGGCCCTTCGGAGCCGTGATACATCGTGCGGAACTTGTACATGCGGAAAATCCGCCCTCGCCTTCCGACCCGCTGCTGCACGAACAGGATCGGACCCGCGCTGTCGATGCGCACCAGCAGCGCGACCAGACCGAGGATCGGCAGCAGGAGCGGCAGCAGCAGCAGAGTGAACAGCAGCTCGATGCCGCGGCGAATCACGAGATACTGACGCGACGGCAGCAGCGCGCCGAATTCGTTGGGCGTCAGTCCGCCGAGCGGCGTGCGGCCGGTCAGGCTTTCGAGGATGTAGCGCCGGTCGAGCACCGGCACGCCCGAGATCGCGGCGTTGGCCAGGGCCGAGACCTGGCTCTCGGTAAGATCGGCATCGAGGTCAGCCACGATGGCGTCGACGCGGATTCCGGTCTGGGCGACATCGTCGAAGTCGAGCCAGCGCGAGGTGCGGACCTCGGGCATCGAGCCGATCAGGCCGGAGGGAATGACCGCGTAATTTCGCGTCAGGTAGCGCGCGCGGAGCTGAGCAACGAAAGCCATCCACAGCACGGCGAGCAGGCCCGAACCGAACAACTGGATGCGCGAGTAGTCCGAGCGCAGCAGCAGGAGCAGGACGGCAATGGTCGAATAGGCGATTGCCGCGACCGGCGCGACGTAGCCGATGTTGCCCTGCAGGGTGACCCGCGGAAAGGCATCGAGGCGGCGGCCGCAATACCAGACGATGCTGTAGGCGGCGGCCGTCGACAGGATGGTCTGCTCGGCCGGGCCGAATCCCTTCTGGAAGGGATCGCCAGTGGCATAGATCGGGATCGGCAGGACGACGCAGAACAGGAAGCCGCCCAGCGCATCGATCCAGGTCTCGATGAAGCGCTGCGGCGCGGACCTGATCGTGGACGCCCGGCCACGCGCCGATTGTGCCGGCGTCGGCTCAGCGTCCACAGGAATCGCGCTCGGCACTGTCTCTGTCCTCCCGACGATACGACAGCATACTACGTCGCAAACCGGACCGGCTTGTCGGCAGCAGCGAGAGGGCTAGCCTGCGCCCCCAACACACAGGGGGCTGGTCGGCTTATTATTACACTCGCGATGAATATAGTTTAAGACACCTGCCCTCGTAAAGCATTCTCTGAACTCAAGGGCAAATCCTTCAATCGGATCGGGCAAACGCCCTAGCCCATCCCATGCCCAGCATCGCACTGACGATGAAGCTTATGGCGGGGATCTGCAGACTGAAGTCGACCAGAGAATGGAAGGTCGCCACGGCCGTCACACCGAGCGCCCCCACCACGAGGTAACGCAGCCGGTCGTTCACGGCCGTCCCCCGCAGGCACACCCAACAGGGCACCAGCAGGACCAGCCAGGTGACGAGGCCGACCGGAATGCCCTGCTCGTCCAGCGCCTCATACGGCGTGGAGTGGGCGCGGTCATTGTATATGAGGTCGCCCGCGGGCTGGTTGAACGTATAGGCGTCGCCGTAGGCCCCCATGCCCCAGCCGACCAGCGGCGCCCGGCGCAGCATGTCGAGCGAGACGGCCCAGATCTGGAAGCGATCGTAGCTCTGGATGTCGCGGAAGGAGGCGTACTTGCGCAGCAAGGCGCCGCCTGCGATCAGGCCAACCACCAGCGCGATTACCGTGCCGATGATGATCATGCGCCGCACCGTCCCGCGGCGCCGCGGCCGGCCGCGCATCATCAGCACGATCACGGCAAGCACGGCCGCCACGGTGGCGACGAAGCCCGCCCGCGAGCCCGACATCAGGATGCCGCCGAGGCAGACCAGGATGGTCGCGACCAGCGCAAGGCGCGTCCCGGTGACCCACGCGGCGATCGGCGAGCTGTCTTCCTCGCCGTCGTCCTCGCCACCCTCCTCGTCAGGAGTGGAGGCAGGGCGGTCGCCGAACAGCAGAGCGACCGCGGCAACCAGCCCCATGCCCATGAAGCAGGCGAAGTTGTTGCTGCCGACGAAGGTTCCCGACATCAGGCAGCGGTCAAGATTGGGAACGTAGGGCGGCGGCTTCTTGATGAAATTGCCGACGAAGCAGCTGTGCCACGCCTGTTGCATGTAGAAGCCGTAGGCGACCACGACGATCGCGCTGAACAGCAGGGCATAGAGCAGCAGGCGCGCGCCGGCCTCGTCGCGGCACAGGCTGCGCCCCACCAGGAAGAACAGCGCGCAACCGAAGCACCTCAACAGCGCATAGAAAGTAAGATCCGCGGCCAGGCTCGGGATGGTGGCACGCGTGTCGCTCAGCACCCCTCGCACGAGGTCGTAGGCGGGCGCACTGGCCGGATGGGGCAGCAACGGGATCATCTGCAGAACGGCGAACAGCACCATCACCGAGAAACAGCCGATCAGCAGCGCCATCGGCCGGCGCTCGGCGTCCTTCAGTCCGAAACTGTCGCTCGCGGTCCCCAGACCCAGCGCGCACAACATGGCTATCACCGAGACGACCACCACTGGCGGGCTCCAGGCCCAGTCGCGATTGCCGCCCATCGGGATCGGCACGGCGATGACCAGGGCGAGAAAAAGGAACAGCACCAGCCCACCCGCCGCTCTGCCGAACACACCGCCATCGCGCCCGTACCGAGAGCGATGGCGATGGTGGCGATGGCGCCCGGAGTGGCGGCTTACGTCCTCGCCTGCTTGATCCATTTCGACAGTTCCTCTTGCGCGGACATCGGTTCGTCGCGCAGCAGCCAGCGGATGATCACTTCGTCGAACACGTCGAAGACCAGACGGCCCCACCACCACCGTTCGGAGCTGAGCCGCCAGGTCATCACGACGTAGTCGTTGAGAAACTTCTTTTCCTCGTCGGTGAAGTAGCCCCAGTTGGTCAGGATGAGGCGCATGCGCGCCGGCCAGAGGCTGGCGAGCGTCCGGCCGGTGCGGATCGACATCAAAATATAGGGCACGACGTCTCGCGACGGGCCGTCCAGTGCCTCGCTCACCGAGGCGAGGCTCAGCCATTCATGCGGACGTACCGGATCCATCGCCAGCCCGTGCAGCAGATCGTCCTTGGCCTGCCGGAGCCACTCGCTGCGTTCGGGTTCCTGCGTCTTGAGCTGGGCAGACAGCGCCGCTGCCGCGAGGAACTCGGAACGCTTGAACAGGCGTCCCGCCGACGGTTCGGTGGCGACCGCCCTGTTGTGCGCATCGACGGCGGCACGTACGGCCTGTGGCGCGACCGGACGGCCCTCGCGCAAGGCAGTCATGGCGGCGTCGGCCCGCTGGGTTTCGAACGAGGCGCGCGCGACCGGCAGACAGAGCAGCGCAGTGACCACTCCCCCGATGCCCAAAAGGGCGCGCATCGTCAGATTGAACGACAGCAACTGGCTACTTCTTCTTCCCCGGCACTTCGGCGCGTTTGCCTGCCGCCCACTCCACCGTCAGCGGCACGCAATGTCAAAGGTATCGCACCGGTCGAAGAGTGCAATTTGACTCCCGCCGGCATCAGCAGCGCGGCGTTGCCGCAGCACCTTCGAATGCAGCGAGCCCCTTCCGACCGGCAGGCGACAAGGCGTAAATGCCGCGCTCAACCCGCTCGAACCAGCCATAATGATCCGCCTGCAGAATCCTGGCGGCATTGGGCACGTCGCCCGCGGCACGCATGGCGGCGAGCTTCATGGGCCCCTGCTTCAGCAGTTCGGCGCAGCGCATCGCCTCCTGGCGATAGGCCGTCATCTGCGGCACCCGGGTCGAGGAGCCGCCGCGATTGGGATCGCCGACGCGGCGGGCATGCTCGCCGAGCAGCCGGCCAAGCTTGCGCTTGTCCTTGCGCGGCACGGAGGGCATCGGGTCGAGCACGATGTCGGCGCGGTCGTGCGCCACGACGATCAGGCCCAGTCCCAGTCGACGGCAGAGCCTGCGTATGCTCTTGCGCTGCTTGGGCCACTTGCCGACCGCGAGATAGACCTTGTCGCTCAGCGCCAGGCGGTCGACTCCCTGCAACACTAGCTTAAGCCCGAAGATGCGCTTGAGTTCGACGACGACCGGCGGCTCGCTGCCGCGCACGCCGACCACGTCGCAGCCGCGGACCTCGCCCTTGACCACATAGCCCTGACCTTCGAGCAGCGCCTTGACCGGCGCGTAGAGGTCGCTTTCCAACGCCATCGTCCCGACAGGATAGCACAGCCGCGGCAGATTTGCCGGAAGCGCAAGCTGCGGCGTTGCCCAGGATCGCCCTGTTTCAGATCGCATCCGCCCGACCGATCCCGATCGGGCGGGCCCGCTCTAGCGACGGCCTTCCTTGGCGCGCCGGCTGGCGACAAACGAAGAGAATCCCCTGGCCTCGACCGCCAGATATTCCGGCGCGGCGCGGACCGCCTCCGGCATTTCCAGCATGATCGGATTGCCGGCATAGGAATTGGCATAAAGATGGGCGAGGAATTCGACGGTGCGCGGATCCGGCGACTGCGCAGTCGCAAGCCGCTTCGGCCTCGACAGGAGCTCCTTGAGATTCCATTCCAGCGGATGGCTGCGCGGCCCGGGCTTGTAGGCAAGCAACGGCCCGAAGAAGACTTCGGACAGCGCCACCGCCGGCACGCCCATCAGCGCCGCCTCGTAGGCCGAGGTGCCGGCCACCGTCACCACCAGGTCCGCCTCGCGGATCATGCGGTAGATGTCCTCGTAGGGATCGATCACGCGCACGTTGGGAAGTGCCTTCACCCTGCGGTACCAGGAAAGCGTGCGATCGGTGAGCCCGCCCTTGTGCTCCTTGACCCAGAGTTTGTGCGTCGCAGGCAGCATGCGGCTCAGCAGCTCGATGACCGCCATCTGGTTGCTGTTAAGCGAGCCGTAAACGTCGATCGTGTTCTCCGGCTGGGCGTGCAGCGCATACAGCACATGAGGTTCGCCCCACGGCGCGCGCTCGAACGGCGGCGAAAGCCGGCAGGCCATCGACGTGAAAAGCCGCGCCGTGCGGTCGGCGATTCGCGCGCCGATCGGCCACAACGTGGCATCGCCGCGGTCGAGCCCCGGCCGGAACAGCGCGACGCCCAGTTCGTTGAGCCAGCGCGCACGGAACGCCCTGTAGCCCCGGCGGTGCAGCTGCATGTAGGCGGGTTGCACCGGCCGATCGAGCCAGGCCCGGAGGAAGCCTTCGGCCTGCTGCCGCTCGGCGGCCTGCGGCTCGGCCACCGCGTAGAGGTTGGCGGTCACCGCATCGGCGAAATAGAAGCGATCGCTCGGCACGCGCGCTGACGACGGCGTCAGCACCGGAATGCCATGCTTGCGGCCGAGCAGCCAGGCCATCAGCTCGAAACCCCAGGTGCCTTCGCCGAACGCGACCTCGACCTTCTTCCGCTGCAGGAAGGGTTCGATGTGGCGGCGTGCCACCGCAAGATAGGCGTAGCTGAACGAGCGGTCGGCGCGCTTCAGGTAGCGGCACATCTGGATGACGTTGGCGAGCGTCGCCGGCGGCTCGCCTTCGAGGCCGTCGAGTTCGGCCATCGCCTTGTCGAGCGGCAGGTCGAGCCATTCCCTTTCATGGTCGGCGAGACAGAGCACGTCGTCGGCCGGCCAGCCTTCCTCGAGCAGCCAGTTTGCCCAGCGCCGGCTCGGCGCCAGCCAGACGATGTGCTCGCCTTCATGCTTCAGCCGACGCGCGATGTCGGAGAATGGAACCGTCAGATCCTTGTTCGAAATGAAGCAGAGCGACATGGTTCTATTGAACGGGCGGCAGCAGATAGAGGAGCAGTGGCGCCGCAGCCAGCGGCAGAGCAGCGTAGGCGCCGACAAACGGGACGCCCTTATGGGCCAACAGGCGCATCTGGGCCAGCAGCATGGCGAGCATGCCACCGAATAGACCGCCAGGATCGCCATCATGTCGAGCCGGCCGGCCAGGGAAAGAGCCCATCCCGCGAGAATGCCCAGGCCGACGATGACGAAGCAGGCGATTGCCGCCGGCCGGGACTGCAACTCGCGCACGACGAACATCTCGAGGTTCGAATTGAGCACCCAGAGCGTGGTCAGTACGCCGACCAGCGGAAACAGCGCGGCGAAGGCAGCAGGCGAGATGGCGGTCCCAAGGACGGCGAAAGCAGCGCCATAGTAGGCGGCGACGGCGAGCGCGAACGCGATGGCCGAGAGCGCGGCAACCCAGATCGTGAAGTAGCGCGCGATCGTCGCGCCGTCGAGGCGATAGACCGACCGGAACAACCCGATGCTCGGCAGCTGGCTCGCGAACACCAGCACCAGGGCGATGCGCGCGCACAGCGAATAGACCGCGACATCGGCGAGGCCGAGTTCATGAGCGATGGCGATCCGGGGCGTGCCGAACAGCAGGATCTGCGACAGACCAAACACCATCATCGGCGCGCCGAGCCGGACGACATCCCGGGCGAGCCCCACCCGGTCGCCGATGGCCGACCGACTCAACAGGAACGAGGCCCCAGCGCCGATCAACAACGATACTCCAACCAGCATCCAGAGCAGGGAGGCGAGGCCGGCCCGGGGCAGCAGAAACAGCACGCAGGCGAGCGCGAACACGACGAAGACTGTTGAGCTCTCGTACCAGCCGGACTGCAGGATATGCCCGCGCATGCGGGCGTAGGCGTTCGCCGAGAACTGGAAACCGTAGAGGCCGATCATCGCCACGCCGCAGAGATAGGCGCTGTCGACGCCAAAGGCGGCGAACACGGCGACTCCGACCAGTGCCACGATCGCCAGCCACGCGCAGTGGCCGATCAGGATGGCATCGGCGCGCGGATCTTCCTCGACCAGATGACCGCGTACCGCGGTCGAGGTGGCGCCGACACCGAACACGACGGAGCTCAGCAGTCCCACCGTCAGGGCGAGCTCGAGCGCGCCGTAGACCGCGCTGTCGACAAGACGGGGCAGCGCCAGCGCCGCGCAAAAGCGGCGCCCTTGCCCAGTCCGAAGGAGATAATGAACGTGAGGCTGGTGCGCACCGACTTGGGAGTCAGACTGGCCATGGATTTCGAGAGTGCCACACAAGCCGGCGATTTGCTGCTATTGTTGCCCCTCGCCGCCCGAGGTTCAACTTTCCGCCGCCGATGTCAGTCCAGGACCGCACGTTTTTCGAAGGCATGCCACAGCCAAGCGTTCCGGTGCTCGCTTGAGGAACGTCCTCGTCGTCACGCCCGTCCTCAACGACTGGGATTCCTTCGCCCTGCTGCGGCGCGACCTCGGCGACGTCGGACGCGCCACCGGCATCCGCTTCACCGTGTTCGCGATCGACGACGGCTCGTCCGATCCGGCGCCCGCCCTGACGGCCGACGATCACGCCACCGTCCAGGTGATCCATCTCGTGCGCAACCTCGGCCACCAGCGCGCCATCGCGGTCGGGCTGGTCGAGGCCTACCGGCAGTTCGAGAAGCAGCCGTTCGAGGCCCTGGTGGTGATGGACAGCGACGGCGAGGACCCGCCGCGCGACATTCCCTCGATGCTCGCCGCCCTCGAAGGCGCGCCGGGCGGCATTGCGGTCGCCACCCGGCGGCGGCGGCATGCCACCCTCGCCTTCCGCATCGGCTACGGCATCTACAAGACGCTCTACCGAGCGCTCTGCTCGAAGGTCCTCGACTACGGCAATTTCTGCGCGATCAGCCCACCCGCGCTGGAGCAGCTGGTCCACGCTCCGGAGATCTGGAACCACCTCGCCGCCACGGTGTCGCGCCAGCGCTGCCCGATCGTGAAGGTCCCGCACGACCGCGCGCCGCGTTACGCCGGTGAGCCCAAGATGACCCTGCAGCCGCTGGTTCTGCTCGGCATGAGCGCGCTGTCGGTCTATATCGACGTGATCCTGATCCGGCTGATGTTCGCCACGCTGCTGTTCGCGATGGCGACCGGGCTGGTGATCGTGGCGCTGCTCTATCTCTACTTCTTCACCGACTGGCCGATCCGCGGCTGGACGTCGATTCTGGCCGGCGTGCTGCTCACCATCCTGCTGCAGGTGCTGTTCGCCTCGGTGGGCGCGAGCTTCCTGCTGCTGTCCAACCGCAGCTCGATCGGGCGCGTGCCGCTGGCCGAGCTGCCGGTGTTCGTGCGCGAGCGGCGCGTCCTCTAGCGCATGGCCTGCAGACACGGGGTTCGCTGACCCATGGCGAGCGAACGCGACTACGAGGGCACGGAGCTCGAGCTCTTCCAGGCCGCCGTCAACTGGAAGGCCTATTGGTCGGCCAGCGTCGCGCCCTACGTGCGCGGCGCCGTGCTGGAAGTGGGCGCGGGGCTCGGTGCCAATGTCGCCAGCTTCCGCGGCAAGAGCGGCGTCGGCTGGACCCTGCTCGAGCCCGACCGCGCGATGTGCGAGGACATGAGCCGCCGCACTGGCGCCGGCCAGCTTCCGGCCGCCACCGAGATCGTGTGCGGCATGCTGGGTGACCTCCCCGCCGGACGGACCTACGACTCGATTCTCTATATCGACGTGCTCGAGCATATCGAGGACGACCGCGCCGAACTGGCGCGCGCGGCGGCGCGGCTGGCGCCGGGCGGTCACCTGATCGTGCTGTCGCCTGCCTATCAGGCCGTGTTCTCGCCGTTCGACGCGGCGATCGGCCATTTCAGGCGCTACGACCGCAAGAGCCTGCTGGCGCTGACGCCGGCAGGGCTGAAGCCGGCCCGGAGCTTCTATCTCGATTCGCTCGGCCTGATCCTGTCGGTCGTAAACCGCTTCGTCGCCCGCCAGTCGAGCCCGACTCCGGCCACCATAAAGGTTTGGGACCGGGCGATCGTGCCGCTGTCGCGGATCGCCGACCGGCTGGTCGGCCACGGCTTCGGCCGCTCGATCGTCGCGGTGTGGACGCGGCCGGTCTAGACCACACGAGGCGCTACAGGCGCCGTCGCAGCATCGTATCGAACGGCTCGGCCCCCAACGCGGACAGCCAGCGGATGATGCGGACCCGCATGGTCAGGTCGGTGCGCGCGCGCGATCCGGCAAAGGCCGCCAGGATCTGCGGCGCAATGCTGTCGGGCGACGGCGGCCTGTCGACACGACTGAGCATCGGCACCGAGCCGACGGTGGGCGGGTCGTTCAGCATGCCGGTGCCGACCGGGCCGGGCGAGACCACCCTCACCCTGATCGGGGTGCCCGAGAGTTCGACGCGCAGCGCCTCGGCCAGCCGCTCGATGCCCGCCTTGCTCGCGGCATAGGCCCACTGGAACGGCACCGCACGGTAGGCGGTGCCCGACGAGATGAAGCCGAGCGTGCCGCCGCCCCTGGTTTTCAGCCGCGGCACCAGCGCGCGTGCCAGTTCGAAGCCCGCCATCAGATTGACGTTCATCAGGCTTTGCGCCTCGGCCAGCGGATATTCCTCGACCCGCGCCAGCAGCAGCACGCCGGCGGCGTGGATGGTGAGCTGCGGCACCTCCCCGAGGCGCCGCTCGACATCGGCCACCAGCCCGGCGACAGCGGAGACATCAGCGAGATCGACGGCGAAGGTCTCGATCTTCCCGGCACCGGCGTCACGGCACAGGCGTTCGGTCTCGGCGAGACGGCCGGCGTCGCGCCCGACCAGCGCGAGCCTCGCCTTGCGGCGCGCAAGCTCGAGGGCGAGCGCGCGGCCGATGCCGCTGGACGCACCGGTCACCAGGGCGGAGGCGTTCGCGAAAGGCGCGGTTGTCATGGGGCGGTCACTCCGAACAGGCGGCGGTATTGGTCGCTCTGGAAGCGGCCGGCGGGATCGACACGCCGCTTGAGATCGAAGAAGGCATCGGCGCCGCCATACATCCGCCGAAACTGCGCCGACGACAGGAACTCGTCCTTCGACGGATTCACCCGGCCGCCGGCGGCGATCACGCGCTCGAACAGGCGCGACAGGGCGTCGCGAAACCGGGACCGGTCGCCGCCGGGTTTGCGCAACCCGAAGGTCACGCTCATGCCGTCGCCGGGGAAGCCGAGCAGGCAGTCGTCGGCGACGTGGCCCTTCATGGTGGTGAAGATCGGCGCCTGGCGTTCCTCGCCGAGGATCGCCAGCAGGTCGCGGCACACGTCGAGTTCGTCCCCCCGGGGCAGCAGCGCCTGGACTTCGGCAAAGCCGTGCGGCCGATAGGCCTCGTCGAGGCCGTTGATGCGGTTGTAGAGGAAATAGAAGTCGGGGAACGGCACGACCGCCCGGCCCTTTCGCATCGCCGCGAGATGATAGACCGCATTGGTGAGCCGCAGGCCGGGGGCCCGCAGCATCGGCGCGCCGGCCCGCCACACCAAGGCGCCCGGCACCAGCCCGAACATGCGCTCGTTGACGGTGAGCGCGGTGTCGATACGGCCCGGCGGCACCGCCTCGGCGCGTTCGGTCCAGCGCGCGAAGGAGATCACGCCCGCACCCTGACGGGCGCCGCCGGCCAGGCTGTTCATCCAGCCCAGCGCGAAGTCGCGCGTGTTGCGCCCTTCGAACACGCGCAGGCTCTCGGCCAGGGAGAACGTCCGGATCGTCTCGACCTCGACCCAGGCCGAGGGAATGCGCTCGAGCTGCAGGTCGGCTGCCACGACGATGCCGAGCAGCCCCATGCCGCCCAGCACGCCCCGGAACAGCGCGCCGTCGCTGTGGCGCGTTACCGTGGCGACCCGGCCGTCGGCGTCGAGCAGGTCGAAGGCGCGCACGGCGCCGCCAAAGGAAAAGCGATGCGCGTCCTTGCCGTGCACGTTGTTGGCGATCGCGCCGCCCACCGTGACCATGAACGAGCCCGGCACGCCGGGCAGCGTCCAGCCCGCGGGCAGCGCGAGCCGCAGGATGTCGGCCAGTGTCGTGCCGGCACGCACCGACAGCCGGCCGGCCGCGGGATCCCAGGCGTCGATGCCGGAAAGACCGCGGCAGTCGATGACGACTCCGGCCTCGTTCTGGATCTGATCGGCGTAGCTGCAGCCCGCGCCCATGGCGATGACGCTCTTGTTCGCCGAGCGCGCTTCGGCCAGCGCCTGCCGCAGGCCCGCCAGGTCGGCGGGCACGGCCACGAGATGCGGGCGATGGGTGCGGCCGGCCCAGCCGCCGACCGGCTGCTCGCGATAGAGCGTGTCGGCTGCCGCCATGATCAGCCGCGCGCCCAGCCGAGCAGGCGCACGCCCCAGCGCGTCTCCTCGAGCAGCGACGGCCGCAGGACGAGTGCCGCGAGATACGACATCTGGAAATAATAGAGCGGCACAATGTGCCGGTAGGTCGAGAATGCGGTCATGAACGGCAGCAGGAAGGCCGCCGACACCGCGAGCATCACGGTGCTGTCGAAGGCCTTCGGGCCGAACAGGCCGCGCAGGCCCTCGCGCCGCAGCGCGAGCCAGCAGATTGTCACCGCGGCGGCGAGCGACAGCCAGAGCACGAGCCGGTCGAGGATCAGGCCGGCGGTCAGGATCAGGTGCTTGGGCAGAAAGAAGCCGTCCTCGCCGCTCTGCAGCCGGTATTCCGGCGTGAGCTTGATCAGGGCGGCGTAGCCCTTGAGGACGAAGTACCAGGCAGTCAGGCCCGGATGATCCTTCACGAAGGCCACCACCCGGTCCTTGAACTGCTGGTTCATTTCCCATTCGTCGCGCACCGGCGCGTTGAGGTTGATCTGGCCGCGCGATACCGGCAGGTCGAGGTGGTAGCGCGGCGCGACCTCGCCATAGTGAATCGTGTAGCCGTGGTGGAGGTTGTAGCCGTTGAGCGACGACATATCGCTGCCGAAGGCGAACCTGCCCGTGGCGTGCCAGGTGAAGGCTCCCCACGCGAGCAGCACCGCGGCGAGCGACGCCAGCGGCAGCAACATCGCGGGCCCGCGCGTGCGCGTCTTCAGCGCAAACAGCACGGCAAGCGCCGCCGACGGCAGCAGCGCCGACGACTTGGTCATCACCATCGTCGCCAGCAGGACTGCGAGCCCGCAAACCGCGGCATTCGACGGCGCCTCGTCCCGCGCACTGCGCCGCGAGAACAGCAGCGCACCGGCCAACGCCATCTGCGGGATGAAGAAGGATTCCTCCGTCACCGTACCGAAGAAGATCTGGATGTTCGGCGGGCTGAGCAGCCAGACCGCGACGAGGCCCGCGGCTATCGTTCGCCAGTCGGGCGCCCGCCAGTCGCTGCTCTGGCGCAGCACCAGCCACGCCGCGAGGCACAAGAGCGCCATGCCGAGCGCGCACTTGATGGCGACATAGAAGACGACGTCGTTGAACACGACCGCCACCGCCGCCATGAAGAGGGTCGGCACCGGCATGCGGTGCGCCGACATGCACAGGCCGACGGTGGCCGGCTGCGCCGACGCGGTGCTGTCGTAGCAGCCGCGGTACTCGCCGCGCCTGACCACGCCCTCGACCAGCTCGCCCATCCAGTAGTCGGCATTGAAGAGAGTGACCTGCGTGGGCGGAATGCCGCGCTCCTGCGCGAGGTAGCCGCGGTAGCGCATGCCCTGCCAGGCGCCGAGGCAGAGGGCGGCCACGACCAGGAGGCCGAAGATCGCGAAGAGGATGCGGCGCTGGGCGACCGATGGCGCACTCATGCCGGCGTCATGCCCGCAGGGACCCTGGAAAGCAGCTCACCAGGATCAGGTCCATTGGCACGCCGTTGTGCAGCAGGTGATCCTTCAGCCGGCTTTCGACGAACCAGCCCGCCCTCGTGTAGGCCTTCGTCGACCCGACATTGCCCGCATACATCGCTGCATGCAGCTTGCGCAGGCCAAGCCCCTGCAGCAGGAGCCGCGACGCGATCGCCACGGTTTCGGTTCCGATGCCCCGGCCCCAGTAGGTCCGGTCGCCGATCACCGTGACGAGGTCCGACACGCCGTGCGACCACGCGATCGGCCCCAGCTTGGCGTTGCCGATATGGAGGCCGGTCGTGCGGTCGCAGACCGCGCATACCCAATACCCGCCGCTCGCGATGCCGCGGTCCATGTGTTCGATGGCGTCGTCGCGCGTGATGTTCTTGGCGTCGAGATATTCGGTGACCGCCGCATCGGCGAACCATCCGAGATAGCGGTCATCGATGTCGTCATGAGTGAGAGGTCTGAAGGAAAGTCGCGGACCGCGGGCCAGGTCCGAAGTCTCCAGGAGTTCCGAGATCCTGGAGACTCGCGCTGAAATGCTGGGCATGTCGTCTTGCATGAACTGTTCGCGGGCGGCGTCCTGATAGCGCCGGGATTCTATCATACGACCTTGAAGGGCAGGCCATAATTCGAGAGGAA
>CAYZQZ010000008.1:0-5908 GCA_964480235.1 uncultured Reyranella sp.
CACCATCGGCGCGCTGTTGCGTCATTCCAATGCCGCCGATGCGCGGGCCAGGGCGCGCGAGGTGTTGCAGCGGGTGGGCCTCGGCGCCGTCATCGATACTCCGGCGCGCAGCCTTGGCACGCCAGGCCGCAAGCGGCTGGAGATCGCCCGTGCGCTCGCCTCCGAGCCCAAGGCCCTGCTGCTCGACGAGGCGATGGCGGGTTTGACGCCGACCGAGGTCCGAGACGCCATCGAGCTGGTGCGCCGCATTCATGGCGGTGGCATCACCATCGTGATCGTCGAGCATATCATGGAAGTGATCGTGTCGCTGGCGAAGCGCGTGGTGGTGTTCCATCAGGGTCACGAGATTTCGCGTGGCACGCCGCGTGAGGTAACGAGCGACCCCAAGGTCATCGAGGCCTATCTCGGCCGCCGCAAGGTGCACCACTGATGGCCACGCTGCTTAAAGTCGACCATCTCGAGGTCAAGTACGGCGACCTGATCGGGGTCGCCGACGTCTCGTTCGAGGTGCCCGAGGGCTCGGTGGTGGCATTGCTGGGCTCCAACGGCGCGGGCAAGACCACGACCCTGAACGCCATCGCAGGCACGGCCCGCGTTTCGGCCGGCACCGTCACCTTCGAGGGCGAGAACATCGCGGGACAGCCGGCCTATGCAATTGTTCGCAAGAGGCTGGCGCTGTCGCCTGAGGGCTGGCGGCTCTTCACCATGCAGAGCGTCGAGAACAACCTGCTGCTGGGCGCCACGCCGCTTTCCGACCGCAAGCGCATCCCGGGCCTGCTCGAGCGCGTCTATGCAGTGTTCCCTCGGCTTGCCGAGCGACGCAACCAGCGCGCCGGCACGATGTCCGGCGGCGAGCGCCAGATGCTGGCGGTCGGCCGCGCGCTGATGAGCGAGCCCAGGCTGCTGATGCTCGACGAGCCGAGCCTCGGCCTGGCGCCGGCGGTGGTCGACACGATGTACGATGCGTTCGCCGCACTCCACAAGGACGGCCTGACCATCCTGCTCGCCGAGCAGTCGGTCGATCTGGCGCTGGAAGCCGCCGACCATGCCTATGTACTGCAGGTCGGCCGCACGGTGCTGCAGGGGCCGGCCCAGAGCCTGGCCGACAACCCCGACGTCCAGCGGATCTACCTCGGGATCGAGTGATCAGAAGCTGGCGTGCAGCCGGCCGCTGAAGACGTGCACCGGTCCACGGTCGCCGTTGTAGGCGGGGTTGAGCAGCAGCTGATAGTCCGCAGTGATGACCAGGCCCTTGGCCATCTGGAAGGCGTAGTAGCTCTCGATTACCTTCTCCGGCGTGTAATTTGGCAATTGCCCGTCTCCGACCAGCGGTCCGAGGCCGCCGGCCGCAAAGAAGTTGCGATGAGGCTCCGACACCCAGTTGATCGCGCCACCCAGCCCGACGCGGTCGTCCGGGCGACCCCAGGATCGGCCCTTGATCGACAGGCCGCCGGACAGGCTCTGGTCGATGTCGGTGAAGGACATGATCTCGGTCTGGCCGTTGTTCCAGCTCCAGCGGGCAAAGGCACCGACGTCCTCGCTGAGTTCCTGCTGCAGGTTCACGTAGTAGCCGTACTTGATCTGGGTCTGCCGGGTTTGGGCGATCGTGTTGTCGGCCGAAACTGCGCTGGCCCGGGCCAGAGCCGTGGCATCGACATATGAGCCCGAGAAGCTGCTGTTGAGGAAGGTGCCGACCTTGCCAACGCCCGGCCGCTCGAACGGCTTGTAGCGCAATTCGAGTTCGGTGACGTAGCCGCCCCGGCTGAACAGGTTCCAGTCCATGACGTTGCCGTTGGACACGTTGGGCATCAGGAAATAGCCGGTGCGCAGGGCCCATGTCGGCTGGTTGAACTCGAGGGCGGCACCGTAGGTCAAGCCGAGCCGGTCGGCTGCGTAGTCGAAGGCGCCGGCGGCCCAGATCGACCAGTTCATGAAGTCGACTCGTGTGTCCTCGGCATACTCGTTGGTGTCGAACAGGTCATGGATCGCGTACTTGCCGACCTGCACGGTGATGCGGCGCACGTCCTTCTCGCCGGCGAGCTGGCCGTAGTCGCTCTCGACCTTCTCTCGCTCGCCGCCCAGACCGAACTCCTGGCGCAAGAACAGGCGCGAGGTGTTGTAGCGCGGGAAGGGAAAGTTCGACTTCTGCGCTTCGCCGTTCGGAAACCCGCCGGCGCCCGTCGTGTTGGCGAGGCCGAAGCCCTGCAGCAGTTCGGGATTGAAATAGAGCTCGCCGCCCTGCCACAGCCGTACACCCAGGAAGACGCCCGTCGTCCAGGTTTCGCGGCTCAGGCCTTCCGGTGGCAGACTTTGCGGTCCGCTGAAGGCGGCAGGAAAGGGCGGATAGCCCTGCATGATGAAGGTCGTCTGACCATGGATCTCCCAGCTTCCGGGACCGCGCGCATCGATGCGGGCGGAATCGTCGGCTCCGTCGAAGCGGTAGTTCAGGCCGACGCGGAAGCGGTGCAGGTCATACAGGGAGTCCCAGCGCGCCGGCTGGGCAAAGCCGAAGCCGCGGATCCCGAGGTTGGTGTAGAGATACTCCAGCCGGGTCGACCAGCGCGGGCCCAGGCTGTAGTCGATGCCGCCGCCCACCGTGTAGCCGAAGCGCCATTGGCCGGGAGTGGCGTCCTCGTTGCCGGTCATGGCATCGGTGCGCGAGTAGCGCGTGCTGGCCCAGGCAAAGCCACCGGTCAGGAAGGGCGTGAAGGCGCCCATCGAATAGCCCACCCGTCCGCGCAAGGTGCCGAGATATTCCAGCTGCTCGTTGCCCGAACCGCTGTAGGTCGAGCGGGTGGCCATGACATTGCCGAGATCCATGTAGTTGGGAAACAAGACGTCGGCTTCGATGCCGAGCATCAGCCGCGACGGAAAATAGTGCTCGTAGCCGCCCTGCACGCCGCCCATCAGCGTGCCCCACGGACTGAAGCCGCCCGCCTGGGCGACGCCGCCCGAGGGATCGCCCAGCGCGGCATTGGCGGTGCCGAACAGGTAGCCGACATGGCCGCCCAGGTAGAAGGCGGAAGGCGGCGCCTGGGCTGCGGCCGCGGCCGGCAGCAGCAGCGCGGCGATGGCGGCGGCAGTCCCCTTCATTGCCGACGCTCTAGCACAGCGCAGGTTACAGAATGCTTTCAGCGCCTGGCGGCGAGTCGCTCATTGGCGCATCAGCACGGCGACGTGCGCGGCGGCCGAGGCGGCCAGTGCTTCCAAGTCGTAGCCGCCCTCGAGCGCCGAGACCAGCCGGCCGCGGCAGTGCTTGTCGGCCAGGGCGAGCAGTTCGCGGGTCAGCCAGACGTAGTCCTCGACCTCGAGGTTTAGCTGCGCCAGCGGATCTCGCCGGTGAGCATCGAAGCCGGCCGAGACGATCAGAAACTCAGGCGCGAAATCGTCGAGCCTCGGCAGGATGCCGTCGGCCCAGGCGGTGCGGAAGGCGCTGCCGCCGCTGCCGGCTGGCAGGGGCACGTTCACGACGTTGCCGTCGATGCCGCGTTCGCGGGCCGAGCCGGTGCCCGGATAGAACGGAAACTGGTGGGTCGAAGCATAGAACAGCGACGGATCGCTTTCGGCGATCGCCTGCGTGCCGTTGCCGTGATGGACGTCGAAATCGACGATCGCGACCTTCTTGATTCCATACCTCGCCTGCGCGTGGCGCGCACCGATCGCCACGTTGTTGAACAGGCAGAACCCGCCCGGCAGGGTCGCCGAGGCGTGGTGACCGGGTGGCCGGACCGCGGCAAAGGCATTGCTGCACTTGCCGTCCATGACGGCCTCGACCGCCAGCACGACGGCGCCGGCAGCGCGCTGGACCGCCTCGGCGGTGCCGGCGCTGATCACCGTGTCGGGATCGACGTTCACCAGTTCGCCCGGCGGCGGCCGGACGCCCAGGATGGTCTCGACCAGTTCCGCCGGATGAACCCGCACGAGCTGCTCATGCGTCGCCATCGGCGCCTCGACCCGTTTCAGCCGGTCGAACGCGGGGTCATCCAGTGCGCCGAGCAGCGCGCGCAGCCGGTCGGGCCGCTCCGGATGATATTCGCCAGTATCGTGATCGAGGAAAGCCGGATGGCTGATCAGCAGGGTCGACATGGCCGCACTGTAGAGTGCGTTTGTCGCCGAGGCACCCTCCGGGTTAACGTGGTCTCAACATGCCTGTACCCAGTGCGCTGGTCTGCGTTCATTGCAGCGCCCGCTACCCCATCACCCATTATGACCAGGATTGCCCGGCCTGCCGGGCCCAGGGCATTTCCGCCAATCTGACGGTTGCCTACGACTCCCGCCCTGGCGAAGGGTTGGACCAGGAACGGCCGCCGCACCGGCCGGGCTCGCTGTGGCGCTGGGACGATTTCCTGCACGCCTCGGCCGCCGAAGCGGTCAGTTTGGGTGAGGGCAACACCCCTCTGCTCCATGCGCCGTCGCTCGGGCTGGGCGATGTCTGGATCAAGGACGAATCGCGCAATCCCACTTGGTCGTTCAAGGACCGCCTGGCGTCCGGCGCGTTGACCATGGCGAAGAAATTCGGCGCCAAAGTCATCGCCTCGAGTTCCTCGGGCAATGCCGGCGCGGCGGCGGCAGCCTTCGCGGCCAAGGCCGGCATCCCCTGCGTGGTGTTCACGTTCATGGGCTCGGCCGGCCCGCTGGTGCTGCAGATGCGCGCCTACGGCGCCATGGTGGTGAAGGTTACCGACAAGGCGGACCGCTGGCGCCTGCAGACGATGGGCGTTCGCGAGTTCGGCTGGTATCCGACCTCGCCGTTCTTCGGTCCGGTCGTCGGCAGCAACCCCTACGGCATGGAAGCTTATAAGACCATCGCCTACGAAGTGGCCGAGAGCTTCGACTGGGATGTGCCGGACTGGTGCGTGCTGCCGGTGTGCTACGGCGATGCGCTTTATGGCATGTGGAAGGGCTTCGAGGAATTGAAGGCCATCGGCTGGACCAAGCGGGTGCCGCGCTTCGTCGCCGCCGAAGTCTCGGGCTCGCTGCCTGCCGCCCTCGCCTCGGGCGAACCACAACCGCCGGTGACGACGCGCAACGCTGCCTCGATCGCGACCTCGATCGGGGCGGCGCAGGGCACCGTTCAATCGCTCGACGTCCTGCGCAAGACCAAGGGCGCCGCCGTCACAGTCGAGGATGACGAGATGCGGCGGTGGGTGGTCAAACTCGCCGCAAAGGAAGGCATCTGGCCCGAGGCCTCGTCGGCTGCACCGTTCGCTGCGATCGAGCGGCTGCGGGCGCAGGGAGTGATCAAGCCAGGAGAACGCTGCGTCGCGTTGCTGACGGCATCCGGCCTGAAAGATCCCGGGCCGATCGAGAGCGCACTGCCCGAGCCGCCGATCGTCACAGGCGGGTTGAAAGAACTAATGGCGGCGCTGAAGAACAGCTATGGCTTCGACCATGGCTGATGCGGGAGCCGGGTTCGGCATCTCGATGGACGGTCGCGCGCCGATCGCCGACATTCCGGCGCAGGCACGCGCGGCAGAAGAGGGCGGCGCCTCGACGCTCTGGATCGCCTGCCATCTTTATCTGCGCGATCCGGTGGCGACCGCCTCCATCGCTCTGGGGGCGACGAAGAAGATCAAAATCGCCCTGATGGCGATGAGCCCATACTCGACCCATCCGGTCTATATCGCCATGGCAGCGGCGACCCTGGACGAGATGTTCCCGGGCCGGGTGATCCTTTGCCTCGGCGCCGGCGCACCGATGGACCTGAAGGCGGCCGGCATCGACTCGCCCAGGCCGCTGGCCGCGATCCGTGAGGCGGCGAAGATCTGCCGTGCCCTGTTCAAGGGCGAGATGGCGGACATCCAGGGCGAGATCTTCAAGGTCGCGGGCCGGCGGCTGGCCAATGGCGGGCGGGACATTCCGATCGTGATCGCAGCTTCGCGGCCCAACATGCTGAAGCTTGCCGGCA
>CAYZQZ010000008.1:6008-10916 GCA_964480235.1 uncultured Reyranella sp.
GACATTCCGATCGTGATCGCAGCTTCGCGGCCCAACATGCTGAAGCTTGCCGGCAAGGCGACTGACGGCGTGCTGATCTCGGCGGCAACCGCGCCGCCCTTTGTCAAAGCCTGCCTGGCACAGGCGGCTCCGCCGGCCGGTGCACGCTACCTGCGTGCCGGTATTGTGTACACGAGGCTTGGGTCAATCGACTCGATCCGCCGGCCGATCGGTTTCGTGCTGCGCGGCGCGCATCATGCCGAGAACGTACGCCTGGGCGGCACCGGGCTCGACCAGGCGGCGCTTGCCGCGGCCTACGCCGCGGAGAACTGGAGCGAAGTCGACCGCCTGGTGAGCGACGACGTGCTCAGGGCGCATGCCGCCTGCGGCACGCCGCAGCAGGTCAAGGCGAAGCTCGCGGAGTATCGCGCCTACGGCCTCGACGAAGTGGTGATCGGCGGCATGGATACTGCAGAGGGAATAGCTTCGGTACTGAAGGCAGCAACCTCGTGAAATTCAGCATCTCCCTCCCGACCGGCTTCGAAGGCGTGATGTATCCGGTGCCGTTCGTCGATCCGTCGGACTTCGTGCGCATGGCCAAGCTCTGCGAGAAGCTCGGCTACCACTCGGTGTGGGGCAACGACCACATCCAGAGCCAGCATTACGTGCGTGAGCTCTATCCGAACGATCCACCCAACTTCTACGAGCTTCTGACCGTTTTGTCGTTTTGCGCGGCGGCGACGACCACGCTCGAGGTCGGAACCGCGCTCGCCGTACAGCCGATGCGCGATCCGTTCTGGCTCGCCAAGACTGCCGCCACCATCGACCAGCTCTCGAACGGACGGTTGATCCTGGCGCTGGGTATCGGCGCCTATCGCGAGGAGTTCGCCGCCTGGGCACCCAGGCTCGCACCGAGAGCGCAGCGTGGCGAGATGATGGACGAGGGGTTGGAGCTGATTCAGCGCCTGTTCAAGGAGCGCCGGGTCACGCATGAGGGCAAGTACTACGCGGTGAAGGACATCGAGATGTACCCCAAGCCAAAGCGCGACCCCTTCGCGCTGTGGCTCGGCGGTCACAACAAGCCCACCATCGAGCGCACCGCGCGGCTGGCGACGGGCTGGCTGCCGGGCTGGCGGCCGTGGCCGGAACTGGCCGAGTGGATCAAGCTCCTGAAGGACCGTGCGGCCGAACTGGGGCGCGATCCGAAGGAAATCGAGATCGCGCCGCAATTCTCGGTGACCATCGCCCGGACGCCGGAGGAGGCCGAGAAGCGCTACATGGCGTCGGGCCTGGTCGCGCACCGCAAGTCGCTCGCCTACACCGGCCGCGATCTCTCCAAGCAGGTGGTGGCCAACCTCGTGGGCTCACCCGACCTCATCAAGGAGAAAGTCGCCGGCCTGAAGGCGATCGGCGTCGACCACGCCTGCGCGCTGATGATCCCCGCCGACTCGATGGCCGAGTTCGAGGATCAAGTGGAGTGGTTTGCGAAAACCGTTTTGTAGCGCGAAGCGCTACGAAACGGTTGGCGGGCTCGTAGGGTTAGGCGCTCTCCGGGCGCCGCTGGCGCGTAGCGCCAAACCCAGAGCCCGCACCGTGCCCATTGCGCACGTTTGCGGGGTTCAGCCGTAGCGGCGGATCACGTTCTCGCCAAAGCGGGCGAGGTTGCTCTCCAGATCGGGCATGAAAGCGCTGACCGGCAGCACGAGACGCGCGATACCGTGCTTGCGACGTTCCTCGATTGCGGCCGCCGGATCCTTGGTCGAGCCTGGAAACAGGTCGGGGCAACCGCCCAGCATCTCGATCTCGGCCGGGTCGCGGCCGGCTTCGGCTGCTGCGCGCCGGCAGACGTCGTAGAGCGGCAGCGTGTCCACCGTGGCGCCGATCGAGGGAAAGAAGCCCTGACCGAGGCGGCCGGCGCGCTTGGCCGCCGCTTCCGAATGGCCGCCGATCACGATCGGCACGGAACGGGCGACCGGCTTTGGATTGCAGCTCACCTGATCGAAGGCGACGAACTCGCCCTTGAAGCTCGCGCCGTCTGCCGCCCACAGGGAACGCATCGCAGCGACATATTCATCCGAACGCTTGCCACGCTTCGCGAACGGCACGCCCAGCGCCTCGAACTCCTCCTTCAGCCAGCCGACTCCGATTCCGAGCTCGATCCGCCCGCCGCTCATGTGGTCGAGTGTCGCCACCTGCTTGGCCAGCACCAGCGGGTTGCGCAGTGGCAGGATGATGACGCCGGTCATGAAGCGTAGCCTCGTGGTGACCGCTGCCATCGCTGCCATCCAGATCAGGGGATCGGGCAGAGGCGTATTGGGGCCGCCGAACAGGCGCCCTGTCGGCGAGTAGGGGTAGGTGGAGGTGTAGTTGTCGGGAAAGACGACGTGATCGACGGCGATCACGCTGTCGAAGCCCGCCGCTTCGGCGAGCTTGACGTAGTTGGCTGCTGCGGCGAAGTCCGGAAACGTGTTGTTCCCGAAATGGAGAGTGAATTTCACAGCAGGTCTTTCACCGCGTTGCGATAGCGCGTGATCGCCTTGAGATGATCGTCGGCGGTCTTGCCGGCGATCCGCGCGTGGATGGGGTTGGCAAAGGTGGTGTGCAGGGTGATGTGCGAAACGCCCGCCTTCTTCCAGAAGGCGATCTCCTTGCGCCAGTCATCCTCGGTGCCCTTGCCCATCGACACCCAGACGTCGAGGCCGACATCTGCAGGGTTGCGGCCGGCTTCCCGGGTGAGCCGGCGAATCTTCTCGAACACGGCCAGCGCCTCGTCGCCGGGGGGCCAGCGATTGGGCATGAAGCCGTCGCCATACTTCGCGATGCGCTTGAAGGTCGCCTCGGCATGACCGCCAAACCACACAGGTACCTTGCCGGACTTCGGCCGCGGATTGATGCCGCCGTCGGTCAGTTCATGGAACTCGCCCTTGAAGGTGACGGACGGCTTGGCCCACAGCTCCTGCATGAAGCGCACCTGCTCCGCCGACCGCTTGCCGCGGGTATGGAAGTCGTAGCCCAGGCCCTGGAATTCGATCTCGTTCCAGCCGACGCCAACACCGAGGCGAAAGCGGCTGCCCGACAGTTCGTCGAGGCAGGCCGCCTGCTTGGCGACCAGCGCGGCCTGCCGCTGTGCCAGGATCAGCACGCCGGCGACGAACGCGATCTTCTTGGTGACGCCCGACAGGTAGCCGAACAGCACGAACGGATCGTGATAGGCCGTGGCGTTCGAACCCATGCGCGGGCCGCCCGCCTGGATCTTGGCCGGATCGACGCCGAGCACGTGATCGGGAGCACAGAGAAAGTCGTATCCCAGCCCCTCGGCAGCCTGCGCGTAATCGCGGATGACGACCGGACCGGCGCCGATATCGCCGACGGGAAGGGAGGCTCCGAGCTGCATGGCCATGGTCTTTACTCCGCTGCCGCAGCAGCCCGTTTGAGGTCCGTCGAATACTTGAGATGCACCGGTGCATTTGCTTCGAACGGGCTCTTGAGGTCCAGGCTCTTGGCGATCTCGCGCAGGGCCGGAAACACTTCTGTACCCATCAGTCGGATGCAGGTCAGCGAGTCTTCCTGGCTGACGCGGCCATCGTTGCCCCACAGGGCGAGGATACCGGGGCGCGTTTCCTCGAGGATGCGCTTCAGCTTGGCGACCACCGTCTTCGGCGTGCCGGCAATGATGCGCAGGTCGGCCATCTGCTGCTCGAAACTGGTCTCGCCGCGCGGGTTCTTGGCGCGGCCCGAGGCGAACTCGACGAAGGCCCGGCGATTGGTGGGCGAGCCGTAGCCCGACGGCGTGCTCCACACCGGATGCGCGAGGCCGGTGAACTCGCCCTGCATCCAGCGGAACTGGCGGGCATTGTTGATCGCCTTCTCCTCGTTGTCGGAGATGTGGACCTGGATGAGGTAACCGCGGTTCTCGGGGCCGCCGACATAGCCCGCCTGCAGCGCCACCTGGTCGTAGAGCTCCCAGATCTTCTTGGTCTGCTCGATCGAGGTATTGAGCGCGATATAGGGATAGCGCTGCTGCGCGGCCCAGACGATCGTCTCCTTGCTGATCACGCCCGGGACCCAGACGCGCGGGTAGGGCTTCTGCAGGGGCACCGCCCAGGGATTCACGACGCGGTGCTGGAAGTGCGTGCCCTCGAAGCGGAAAGGTCCCGGCTGGGTCCATGCCTTGACGACCAGCTCGTGCGCTTCCTCGAAGCGCTCACGATTGAAGGCTGGGTTCACGCCGGTGGCGAGCTGCTCCTGGCCGCCGCCGCGCACGAAGCCCGAGACCAGGCGGCCCTTGGAGATCATGTCGATCATCGCGAGCTCTTCGGCGAGCCGTACCGGGTTCTCGGCGAGCGGCAGCGGATTGCCGAGCATCACGATCTTGGCTTTCTTGGTCATGCCGGCCAGGATCGCGGCGAAGATGTTGGCCTTGGCCTGCATGCAGAACGGCGCGTTATGGTGCTCGTTCAGCATGATGCCGTCGACGCCGACCTCCTCGGCCAACATGTATTGCTCGATGTAGTTGTTGTAGAGGCGGGAGCCCTGCACCGGATCGAAATTGGTGTTGGGGAACATCAGCGCCGTCGCGCCGAACTTGCGGCCTTCCTCCTCGGGATAGGCCGACATGGGCTGTTCGGTGAAGTACATCAGATGCATGACGTGACTCCGCTAACCGATGAAGTTGGTGACGAGTTTGGCGAGCGCGTCGGGCTGCTCCATGTCGACGCAATGACCGCAGGCTTTCACGACCTCGAGCCTGGCGTCGGGCAGTGCGCTGAGATAGCTCCGGCCGGCGCTGATCGGCACGACCTTGTCGTCGTCGCCCCAGACGACCAGTGACGGCACCTTCACCGCGCCTAGCAGGTGCGGCAGGGTCTGGCTGTACATGTAGGGCTTCCAGGCGATGCGGAAGCTCATCTCGCGGCAGATGTCCCACAT
>CAYZQZ010000008.1:11016-27609 GCA_964480235.1 uncultured Reyranella sp.
ATCGTAGAACGGCAGGCGATCGAGCGTACCGGTCTCATGATGCAGGACGAGGACGGGCTTGCCCTTCCCGGCACGGCTCACATGCAGCTTCGTGCTGGCGAGGTCGTAGCTTGAGTCGGTCCACTCCACCTTGGCCATTCAAGCGTCCCTTCCAGATGCCTCGTTCTTTTGTCGGCAATGGTTGCAACCGATCTGCACCGAGTCAAACTTTCGCGTGTTCCTCCACGCGGCGCACGAGCTCGTCGACGATCGCGTCGGGTGCGCGATCGATGTCGACGGCGATGGCATTTTCGTCTGGCGATGGTTCCTCGAGGATCCTGAACTGGCTGTCGAGCAGGCTGGCCGGCATGAAGTGGCCTTTGCGTTCGGCCATGCGCCCGGCAATCAGCGCCTGCGAGCCCTTTGGGTAAACCACGACCACATCGGGGCGATTGCCCGCGATGATGTCGCGATAGGAGCGCTTGAGCGCCGAGCAGGTGACCACGCCCGAAACGCCGGCAGCCCGCCATTCGTCGATTCTCGCGGCAATCTTGTGCAGCCAGGGCAGGCGGTCGGCGTCGGTGAGCGGCGTGCCGCTGCTCATTTTCGCGACGTTGGATGGGGGGTGGAGGGCGTCGCCCTCCTGATATTGCCAGCCGAGCTTCCGGCTGAGCCCTTGGGCGATCGTGGTCTTGCCGCTGCCCGAGACGCCCATGATGACGAGGATCATCCGGACAGTCTATTAGTAGGCTAGTTCTACACCAGTCCCGAAACGACAGGGAAACCATCACCGTGCTCAAGCTCGGATACAAGGCCTCGGCCGAACAGTTTGCTCCCACCAAGCTTCTCGACTTCGCGATCGAGGCCGAGAAAGTCGAGCTCGACTCGGTGTTCGTAAGCGATCACTTCCAGCCGTGGAAGCACGTCGACGGCCATGCGCCAAGCTCGCTGGTCTGGCTGGGGGCGCTGGCGGCGCGGACCTCCAGCCTGGTGATGGGCACCAGCGTGCTGACGCCTACCTTCCGCTATCACCCGTCGATCGTGGCGCAGGCCTTCGGCACGCTGGGGTCGATGGCGCCCGGCCGGGTGATCCTGGGCATCGGCACTGGCGAGGGGCTGAACGAGGTTCCGTCGACTGGCGCACCCTGGCCCGAGTTCAAGGAGCGCTTCGCGCGCATGCGCGAGGCGGTGACGTTGATCCGCAAGCTGTGGCGCGAGGAGCGCGTCAGCTTCGAGGGCGAGTACTACAAGACCGAGAAGGCCACGATCTATGACCGGCCCAACATCGAGATTCCGATCTATGTCGCGGCGGCGGGCGCCGTCGTGGCGCGCTATGCCGGCCGCACGGGCGATGGCTTCATCTGCACCTCGGGCAAGAAGTGGGACCTCTACACCGAAACGCTGATGCCGAGCGTCGCCGAGGGCATCGGCAAGGCGACCGAGCCCAAGAAGCATCCGTACGACAACCTGATCGAGATCAAACTCTCGTTCGATACGGACAAGAACCGGGCGCTCGAGGACACGCGGCACTGGGCGGCTTTGGCGCTCTCACCCGAGGAAAAGATGTCGGTCGAAGACCCGGTGGAGATGCAGCGCCTCGCCGACGCGCTCCCCATCGAGCGCGCCGCCAGCCGCTGGATCGTGTCGAACGATCCGCAGGAAGTCGTCGACAAGGTCGAGCCCTACGTGAAGATGGGCTTCAAGCACCTGGTGTTCCATGCGCCGGGCCCGGACCAGCCGCGCTTCCTCAAGCTGTTCGGGGAGCAGGTGGCGCCGGCGCTGCGCAAGAAATTCGGCTGATGCAGAAGCTCGAGCTGCTGGCGGTCCCCGGCCTTCCGCTGGTGAAGGCCGGGGACGATCTTGCGCGCCTGATCGGCGACAAACTGACCGGCGAACTGACCTTGAGGCCAGGCGACGTCGTCGTGCTGGCCCAGAAGATCGTGTCCAAGGCCGAGGGCCGGATGGTCGATCTCGCAACCGTGAAGCCGTCGCAGCGTGCGGTCGAACTGGCGGCGGAAGTCCTGAAGGATCCGCGCCTGGTCGAGCTAATCCTCTCGGAGGCGACGCGAGTGGTACGCAGCCGGCCCAATGTGCTGATCGTCGAGCACAAGCTCGGCCTGATCATGGCCAATGCCGGCATCGATCAATCCAACGTGGCGCCACAGGACGGTGTCGAGCGCGCCCTGCTGCTGCCTCGGGATCCCGACGCCAGCGCAGAGGTCCTGCGTGCCCGGCTCGGCGCCACTGCTGTGCTGATTATCGACAGTTTCGGCCGTCCCTGGCGCAAGGGCACGACCGGCGTGGCGATCGGCGCGGCCGGCCTGCCGTCCTTCATCGACATGCGTGGTCAGACTGACATGTTCGGCCGCGTGCTGCAGGTCACCATGCCCGCCTTCGCCGACGAGATCGCGGCCGCGGCGTCGCTGGTCATGGGGCAGGCTGCCGAAGCGCTGCCTGTCGTGATCGTGCGTGGTCTCTCCTGGACGGCTCCCAGCACGCCGGCGCGCGACCTGATCCGCTCTTCGGGCGAAGACCTCTTCCGCTAGTCAGGCGACTGTTGCCGCGAGCTTCGCCCAGCGGTCGAGCTCGGGAAGGATCGCGTCGGATTTAGCAGAATCGAGACTGATGATCACCCGCACGACGCCGGCATCGCGGTCTGCCTTCAGCGTATCGCCATCCTTGGCACCCCAGATCGTGACCGGGATGTCGCGCTGGGCTTCGGCCGCGAGCTTGCGGAACTCAGGCAGGAAATCCCGTACGTTGGGATAGCTCGGCCGCGCGCGGTGCGGCATCCAGCCGTCGCCGTAGCGGATCGCCCGCCGCGCGCCGTAAGGGAAGGCGCCGCCGACCCAGATTGGCGGGTGCGGTTTCTGGAGCGGCTTCGGCCAGGTCATCATCGGGTCGAAATTGACCATCTCGCCGTGATACTCGGGTTTGGACTTGCTCCAGATCTCCTTCATCGCCTCGACCCTTTCGCGGGCGAGTTTGTGGCGGGTCTCGAATTTCGTGCCGTGGTTCTCCATCTCGTCGCGGTTCCAGCCGTTGCCGATCCCGAACAGGAAGCGGCCGTTGGAGAGCTGGTCGATCGAGGCGACCGACTTGGCGGTCTGGATCGGATCACGCTGCGCCACCAGGCAGACGCCTGTGCCGACCTTGATCGTCTTGGTCACCGCGGCGGCCGCCATCAAAGCCACGAAGGGATCCATCGCGTCGAAGTACTTCTTCGGCAGATCGCCGCCGGAAGGGAACGCCGATTTACGGCTGAGCGGAATGTGGCTGTGCTCGGGCGACCACACCGAATCGAAGCCGCGCTGCTCGGCGGCGATGGCCAGCTCCTGCGGCGTCATCGAGTAATCGGTGAAGAACATCGCGACGCCGAGCTTCATGATCGTCTCTCCCCTATGCCGTCTTCGCGGTCTTGGGCCAACGCACGCCGACCTGTGGCAGGACCTGATCGATCAGCTGCTTCGTCTGTGCGAGGACCTGATCGCCTGTGCCGATCGGGCGCAGGATGAACTTCTGGATGCCGCCCGCAACATATTGTCCGACCCGGTCAAGGATGGCGCCGGCGTCACCCACGGCAAACTGCTTCGTCGGATCGCGGCCGGTGCGCTTGGCGTAGGCATCCATCGCCTTGGCAACGATCGGGTCGCCCGCCGTGCCGAAATAGAAGGGAAAGCTCGCGCCGTAGTGATCCTCGTCGATGGTGCGGCCCGCCGCGGGCAGGGCCTGCTTGATCGCGGCCACGACGCGGATTGCATCCTCCAGGGTCTCGCCACCGCCCTGCCAGCCGGTACCGTATTTGGCCGTGCGCCTGACCGCGGCGTCGGACGAGCCGCCGATCCACATGGGCAGGTCGGGCTGCACCGGTTTGGGGGAAATCGAGGCGGCCTTCAGTCTGTAATGCCGGCCCGGGAAGTCGACGATGTCCTCGCGCCACAGCCGGGCGATGATTTCCAGACTCTCGTCCGTTCGCCGGCCGCGCGTCTTGGTGTCGATGTCGAGCGCCTGCCACTCCGGACCCAGGGGGCTGCCGATGCCGAACGCCGGCAGCAGCCGGCCCTCCGACAGCACGTCGATGGTGGCGCACTGTTTGGCCAGCAGTACGGGATCGCGCAGCGCCAGCGACACGACATTCATGCCGAAGCGCAGGCGGCGCGTGCGGCCGGCGAGGGCGGCCATCACTGCCATGCATTCGAGGATCGGCGTGCGGCTCACCAGACGGTCGGTCTGCCAGATCGAATCGACGCCGCCCTGTTCGCACATGTCCACCCAGCGCCAGTAGTCGCCGGCGCCGGCGAACGGGTAGTCCATCAGGCCGAGGCCGATGGCGACGGTCATGAGTCCCTCACGCGCTATATGCCTTCGCCAGCGCCGCGGTCTTGTCGAGGTGCTTCAGGATTTCGTCGCGACTGAGATCGGGGATGGCGAGCAGGGCATACTGGATGCCGGCCTTGTCGTACTCCGCGATCGCTGCGGCGTCCGGAGGTGCGCCAAACACGGTAATGGTGAAGTCCTTGAAGTCTCGGCCCTTGCTATCGGCCATCTTCTTCAAGCGTTCGACCGCGAGGGCGCCGGTAAAGCCCTGGCGCGGCCTCGGGAACCAGCCGTCGCAATATTCGACGACCCGCTGCAGGGTGTAGTCGGTCTCGCCCCCCAGGATAACCGGCGGGCCGGCCTTTCGCAGCGGCTTGGGCCACGACCAGATCGGATCGAAGTTCACATACTTGCCGTGGAAGCTCGACTCTTCCTTAAGCCAGATCTCCTTCATCGCCAGCACGTGCTCGCGCATGATGGCGAAGCGCGTATTGTAGGTGGCGCCGTGGTTCTCCATCTCGTCGACATTCCAGCCGGCGCCGATGCCGAACACAAATCGGCCACGTGACAGCATGTCGAGGCTGGCGATCGCCTTGGCGGTGGCGATCGGCTCGTGCTGCGGCACCAGGCAGATGCCGGTCCCGATTGTCAGCTTTTTGGTGGCCGCGGCAGCGAAGGCGAGGGCAACGAACGGATCGTGCGTGTGGGCATAGCGCTTGGGCAAGTCTCCGCCAGCGGGAAAGGGTGTCTTGCGGCTGAGCGGGATGTGGGTGTGCTCGGGCACGAACAGGGAGTCGAAGCCGCGATCTTCCAGCGCCCTCGCGAGCTCGGCGACGTCGATGCCGTAATCGGTCGGAAAGTAGAACGCCCCTACCTTCATCGCATCTCTCCCTATTTCTTGGGTGCTTCGACGTGACCGCCGAAGCCCAGCCGCATTGCCGACAGCACCTTCTCGGCGAAGGTGTGGTCCTGGCGCGAACGGAAGCGCATGAACAGCGAAGCGGCCAGCACTTCGGCCGGGACAGCCTCCTCGATCGCCGCTTCGATGGTCCAGCGGCCTTCACCCGAATCCTCGACGTGGCCCGAGAAACCCTCGAGCTTGCCGTCCTTGGCGAGCGCCGAGGCCGTGAGGTCGAGCAACCACGAGGTCACGACGCTGCCGCGTCGCCACACCTCGGCGATGTCGGCGAGGTTGAGGTCATAGCGCTCGTCGGCCGGAAGCTTCGCCGAGGCGCGGTTCTTCATGATGTCGAAGCCTTCGGCGAAGGCCTGCATCATGCCGTACTCGATGCCGTTATGGATCATCTTGACGAAGTGGCCCGCGCCGACCGGGCCGGCGTGGATATAGCCACGCTCCGCTCGCGGATCGAGTTTGTCGCGGCCTTCGGTGCGTTCGATGGTGCCGAGACCGGGGGCCAGGGCGGAGAAGATCGGATCGAGGCGCTTCACGGTCGCTTCGTCGCCGCCGATCATCAGGCAGTAGCCGCGCTGAAGGCCCCACACGCCGCCGGACGTGCCGATATCGAGATAATGGATGCCCTTCGGCTGCAACTCTCGCGCCCGGCGCACGTCGTCTTTGAAGTTGGTATTGCCGCCGTCGATGATCGTGTCGCCGGGTTTCATCAGGCCGGCGAGCTGGGCGATGGTTTCCTCGGTGATCTTGCCCGCAGGCAGCATCACCCAAACCGTGCGCGGGCCGCTAAGCGTTTCGACGAGCGATTGAACGGAGGTCGCGGCGATCGCGCCCTCCTTCGCAAGTGCGGCACCTAGTGCGGGGTTGGCGTCGAAGACGACGCAGGAATGGCCGGCTTTGGTGAGGCGGCGCACGATGTTGCCGCCCATGCGGCCAAGTCCGATGACTCCGATCTGCATGGCGCTATGCTACACACAATCGCAAGGAGGACACAGTCATGAAGCTTGGACGTCTGGGAGTTTGGTATTCGACTGACAAGCTGAATGGTAGCGAGCTCGCCGACCTGATGCAGGTGGTCGAGAAGAACGGCTATTCGGCCTTCTGGCACCCCGAAAGCCGCGGCTACGAGGCGATGTCCCTCGGCGCGTATCTCCTGTCGAAAAGCGAGAAACTCGTGATCGGCAGTTCGATCGCCAACATCTATGCCCGCGATGCCTATACGGCACGGCGCGGCATGATCTCCATGAACGAGCTCTATGAAGGCCGGTACATCCTCGGTCTGGGGGTGAGCCACATCCCGATGGTCGAAGGGCTGCGCGGCCACAAGTACGACAAGCCGCTGGGCGCCATGAGCGCCTATCTGGACGCGGTCTACAAAGATGCCCCTTCCGACTCGCCGGTCCTGGTCGCGGCCCTGGGGCCCAAGATGCTGGAACTCTCGGCCAAGAAGGCGATGGGCGCGGTGCCCTACAACGTCACGCCCAAGCACACGGCGCAGGCGGCGAGGACCCTGGGATCCAACAAGGTCCTCGCGGTCGAGCAGAAAGTGACGATCGAGACCGATCCCGCCAAGGCGCGCGCGCTCGGACGCAAGGAGTTGTCGCGCTACATGGTGCTGCCCAACTATCGCAACAACTGGCTGCGCATCGGCTTTACCGAGGCCGACCTCTCCAACGGCGGCAGCGACAGGTTCATCGATGCGATGTGCCTGTGGGGCGACGCCAACACCATCAAGAAGGGCCTGCGGGCGCATTTCGAGGCGGGCGCGACCCATGTCTGCCTGCAGCCGGTCCATGCCGACGGCGATCTCGAATCGCGCGACAAGATGCTGGCGGCGCTCGCGGATACCTGAGGAGAGCAGCGATGGATTTCGGTATTGCGCTGCCGACGGCGGCGGACAACTACAGGATCGTACAGCGCGCTGAAGAGCTCGGATTCAGTCACGCCTGGTTCTACGACACCCAGATGCTCAGTGCCGACTGCTTCGTCGCCATGGGCGCAGCGGCCGTCCATACGAAGAGGATCCGGCTCGGGACCGGCGTGCTGGTGCCGTCCAACCGCATCGCGCCTGTGACGGCCAATGCGCTGGCCACGCTCAACCAGCTTGCGCCGGGACGCATCGATTTCGGCGTCGGTACCGGCTTCACGGCCCGGCGCGCCATGGGCTTCGGCGCCATCAAGGTCAAGGACATGGAGACCTACGTGCACCAGGTCTATGGCCTGCTGCGCCGCGAGACGGTCGATTTCGAGATGGAGGGCGAAAAGAAGAAGATCCGCTTTCTCAATCCCGAGCTGCCGCTGTTCAACACCGAGGATCCGATCGCGCTGCATTTCTCGGCCTTCGGGCCGCGCACGCGCGCGCTCACGGCAAAGTTCAAGGCAGGGTGGATCGACTTCGTCGGCAAAGTCGAGAACGGCGTCAAGGAAGTAACGGCGATGAAGGAAGCCTGGGCGCAGGCCGGTCATGCGGCCGGAGACCTGCAGGCGACGGCCTTCGCGCTGGGCTGCGTGCTGGCCGATGGCGAGCCGGCGGACTCGGCGCGGGCGATGGCGCAGGCGGGGCCGCGCGCGGCGGTGATGCTGCATCGTGCCGCCGACGAGGCGCTGATCGGGCTGAAGCCCGGCGTCGCTATGCTGCGCACGCCCGAGATCGACGGCTACATTGAGCTGATGCGCGGCCAGCCGGCCGACGCGCGCTACCTCGAGAACCATCGCGGCCACCTGATGTTCGTGAAGGACGAGGAGAAGAAGTTCGTCACCGCCAAGATGATCGCCGAGACCTCGTTCACGGCGGGCGAGGCGGAGATCAAGAAGCGTATCGAGGCGCTGAAAGCGGCGGGCTACACGCAGTTCACGATCCAGCTCGTGCCGGGCCAGGAAGCTGCCATCGCCGACTGGGCCCGTATCCGGAAAGCCTTCGCGTGAAGCTCGGCATCTCGTTCAGCTTTCAGGCGCATCGCGAGCTCGGCGAGCCCTACGACAAGGCCTATCGCGAAGGGCTGGAGCTGGCGGCCGAAGCGAGCCGGCTCGGCATCGACTCTATCTGGGCGAGCGAGCATCACGGCGAGCCGGACGGCTACTGCCCCTCGCCGGTCGTGGCCTGTGCCGCTCTCGCCGTCGCCGCACCCAATTGCCGGATCGGCCAGGCGGTCGCGCTGGCGCCCTTGCATGGCCATCCCATGCGCCTGGCCGAGGATCTGTCCGTGGTCGACAATCTCTCGGGCGGCCGAGTCGAGATCGGTCTGGGGCAGGGGTATCGACCGGCCGAGTTCGATCAGTTCGGCTGGAACTACAAGACGCGCACTCGAGCGTTCGAAGAATCGCTAGAGATCCTCGAGAAGGCCTGGATCGGCGAGGCGTTCGACTATGCTGGCAAGATCTACAGCGTGAAGACCGGTCTCTTGCGGCCGCCGCCGGTGAAGCCCGGCCGGCTGCCGCTGTGGATCGGCGCGGCCCATCCAAAGGCGCGGGCGCGCGCGGTGCGCCATCGCGCGGGCTTCCTGGTTGCGCCGCTCGCCGAACTCGGGCTGGTCGAATATCAGTTCAAGTCCTTCGACACCGAGTCGGAGCAGCAGGGCGCAGGCCGACTGCCGCGCGCCGTGATGCGCGAAATCCTGGTCGGCGATTCGGCGGCCGATGCGATCAAGCGGCACCAGCCCTTCATCGACGAGGTCTATCGCGTGCAATACAAGCCCGAACGCATCGGGCTGGCCTATGTCGACAAGGCTACCGGCGAGCGCAAGCCGCTGACTTCAGACAATCCCTACTTCATGTCCGAGGACTTCATGCAGGAGCGCTGGCTGCTCGGCACGCCGGCCGACATCGTGAAGAAGCTCAAGGAATGGCAGACGCGCCTGAAGATGGACCACCTCATCTTCGCGCCGCGTCCGCCCGGCATGTCGCTGCGCCAGGCGGTCGACGAGGTCACGGCGATCGCGAGGGACGTTCTTCCCGCGCTGCGGGCTATTTGACCTTCGGGGTCACTTCCTCGCCGAACATCTGCATCTGATCGAGCAGCTCCGGCACGGAATTGGCGGCGAAGTAGAGGCCGAGCAGGTGGGTGACGCCGGCCTCCTTGAAGGCCAGTGCCTTTTCGACGACCTCCGAAGGCGTTCCGATCAGGTTGATCTCCTCGTGGGTCGCCGCACCCTGGCCTTTCAGCGTCGACTTGGAGAGTGAGACCAGGTGTTTGTTCATCTGGCTCTTGCGGAAGCTCTCGACCGCCTGCTCGTGCGTCTTGCCGAGATGGACGACGAACTGCGGGCAGACCTCGATCTGCTTCCAATCGCGACCGGCCTTGTCGGCCTGCTCGCGCAGGGACTTCACGCCGGCACGGATACGGTCGACATGCATGCCGGCCGGCAACCAGCCGTCGGCCCACTTCACGGTGCGCTCGATGTTGTTGGCGTGATTGCCGCTGACATAGATTGGCAGCTTCTTCTGGAACGGCTTGGGGAACAGCTCGACGTCCTTGAACTTGTAGTACTGGCCGTCGAAGGAGCAGACGCGTTCCTTGAACAGCAGGTTGAGCGCCTGCAGACCCTCGTCGACGATGTCGCCACGATCGATCTTGGCGTCGGGCTGCAGCGCCTTGAATTCCTCGCGATAGGCGCCGATGCCGATGCCGAGCTCCAGCCTTCCCTTGCCGAAATGGTCGAGCGTACAGATCTGCTTGGCGGCGACGACGATGTCGTGGCGCATCGGCAGCACCAGGATGCCGGTGCCGACCTTGATGGTCTTGGTCTCCGACAGCACGAAGGCGTAGGTGACCAGCGGCTCCCAGAAGCGCGGCGGCACCGGAAACTCGGCGCGCACATAGTTCTGGGTGGTCATGTGGTCGTTGCCCCACACCGAGTCGTAGCCGAACTTCTCGGCGGCCTGGGCGATCCTGATCACGTTCTCGGGGTCGGAGAACGGGATCGGATAGGTCAGGCCTTCCATCCCGGTGGGCAGGCCGGCACTTACGCGCATGTCGGGACTCCTCTACTCGGCCGCGATCGCGCGCAGCTTCGACGTCTCGCTCTCGTCCACTGTGCCGTCGTCGTTGACGGCGACACCGTAGTCGCGCCGCGCCGACTCCGACGAGATGAAGCCCAGCCGCACGTCCTCGGCGACGGCGCCGGCCGGCCGCTTGCGCGGATTGCCGAGACCGCCGCCGCCCGGCATCCGGATGACGATGCGGTCGTTCTTCGGCACGGTCTGCACGCCCATGCCGCGCAGCTTCCTGCCGGAGCCCAGGGTCAGGATGCCGGCCGCGCCGTTGTGGCCGCCGTCGCGGCCGCGTGGGGGATGGTCGATGCGGTCGTAGTAGGCCGAGATCGAGAAGGGAGCGTTGTCGAGCGACGCCACTTCCATGATCTGGCCCAGGCCGCCGCGGAACTCGCCGGCGCCGCCGGAATCCTGCCGGTATTCCTTTTTCCAGAAGAGCAGGGGCGACACCGCCTCGTTGACCTCGATCGGCACGTTGCGCACGCCGCTCGGGAATGCGGTCGCGGACAGCCCGTCACGGCCGGGCCGTGCGCCAGTGCCGCCTGAATGGAAGCTCATGATGGTGAAGGGTTGGGCATTCACCGTCTCGGAGGGGTCGCCGTCGGTGGAGCCGGGGCCGCCCAGCGCCATCACGTTCCAGAGGCACGAGGTGCCCTCAGCCGGAACCGCGTTGCCCATCGCCTGGTGCAGGCAGCCGAACATCACGTCCGGCAGCATCTGGCCCGTGACATGGCGGGCGCAGACTGGCGCAGGCTTCTTGGCATTGAGGATCGAATTCTCCGGTGCGGTGACACGGATCACCGACAGGGAGCCTTCGTTGTTCGGCACCTTGGGAGCTACGATGCACTTCACGCCGAACGAGGCATAGGCCTCGGTGTAACAGACCGGCACGTTGATGCCGTAGCCGGAGACGGCTGAGGTGCCGGCGAAGTCGACGTCGATGCCGGTCGGGCCGATCTTCATGGTCGCCACGAGATCGATCGGCTTGTCGTAGCCGTCGACTGTCATAGAGAACTTGTATTCGCCGGGCTTGATCTTGCCGATCAGCTCCAGCGAGGCGGCCTTGGACTTGGCGAGAATGTGCGCACCCAGCCGATCGAGGTCGTCGATGGCGAACTCGTCCATCATCTCGATCAGGCGCCGGCAGCCGATTTCGTTGCAGGTTGCGAGCGAGTAGAGGTCGCCGACGACCTGGATCGGTTCGCGCACGTTGGCGCCCACGATGTCGATCAGGGTCTGGTCGACCTTGCCCTCGCGCGCGAAGTGCATCAGCGGGATGTAGAGGCCTTCTTCGTAGTTGGTGCGGGCGTCGGTGGTCATGCCGCGGCCGCCGATATCGACGACATGGCAGGTCGAGGCGAACAGCGCGACCATCTTGCCGCGCCGGAAGGTCGGCGTGACGAAGGTGAAGTCGTGCAGATGGCCGGTGCCCTTCCACGGGTCGTTGGTCAGGAAGATGTCGCCTTCCTTCATGGTCTTGGCCGGGAAACGGTCGAGAAAGTGGTAGACGGCACGGGCCATCGAGTTGATGTGGCCCGGCGTTCCCGTCACGGCCTGGGCGAGCATGGCGCCGCTCAGGTCGAACACGCCGGCGGAAAGATCGCCAGCTTCGCGCGTGGAGGTCGAGAAGCCGGTGCGCATCAGGGCCAGCGCCTGTTCCTCGACGACCGCGATCAGGCGGTCCCACATCAGCTGCATGCGGATCGGCGAAAGAGGGTCGTTGATGCTCATGTTGCCACCTTCTCCAGCAGGATGGCGCCGATCGGGCTCAGCCGGGCGGCGAAGCTCTTCGGCACGATGGTCGTGGTCTCGTCCTCGGCGATCACGGCGGGGCCGGGGACGAAGCTGCCGACCTTGAGATCGGCGCGATGATAGACCGGCACTTCCTTCATGTCCTGATCGGACGGGTCGTACACGGCACGCTTGCTGCGCGGCGTCGCGGCGATGTCAGCCGGCTGCGGCGGCGCCTTCGGGAAGGGCGGCTGCTCGGCTGCGAGCCGCAGCGTCCAGTTCATGATCTCGACGCTGAGGCCGGGGATGGTCCGGCCGAAGGTCGCGGCATAGCCATCTTCGTAAAGCTTGATCAGCTTTTCGCGGGAAGCGGTGGTGAATTCGCCCGGCGGCAGGTTGACGGTGATCTCGTGGCCCTGGCCGCGGTAGCGCATGTCGGCGGTGCGGGTCGCGACCAGCTTGGCGCTGGGGGCACCCGCCTTCACCACGGCTTCGGCTTCGGCATACATCTCGGCGAACAGCTTGTTGACGAACGCTGGATCGAACTTGTCGGCGTCGAGCTGGACATAGCGGCTGCGCACGATGTCGTAGGCGACCGGTGCCATCAGGAAGCCGACGGCGGAACCCACGCCCGCACCCGAAGGGACCATGACCCGGCTGATGCCGAGCTTTTCGGCAAGCCGCGCGGCATGAATGGGGGCGGCACCTCCGAAGGCGATCATGGTGCGGTCCTGCAGTTCCTTGCCGCGTTCGACGGCATGGACGCGGGCGGCGTTGGCCATGTTCTCTTCGACGATCTCGCTGACGCCGAACGCGGCGTCGAGACGTTTGAGCTGCAGTGCGGCGCCGACCGCCTTGTCGACGGCAGCGCCCGCCTTCTCGGGCAGGAGCTTGATCGAACCGCCGGCGAAATAGCCGGGATCGAGCCGGCCCAGCACCACGTCCGCGTCGGTCACGGTGGGCTCGGTGCCGCCGCGGCCGTAGCTCGCGGGACCGGGCTCGGCGCCGGCACTTTCAGGGCCGACATTGATGCGGCTGAGCGAATCGACATGGGCGATCGAGCCGCCGCCCGCGCCGATCTCGACCATCTCGATGACCGGGATGCGCAACGGCAGGCCCGAGCCCTTGAGGAAGCGGTACTGGCGCGCAACTTCGAACGTGCGCGAGTGCTGCGGCTCGCCGTTGTCGATCAGGCAGATCTTGGCGGTGGTGCCGCCCATGTCGAACGACAGCACCTTGTCGAGGCCGCACTGGCGGGCGAGCGCTGCGGCCAGAATGGCGCCGCCGGCGGGACCGGATTCGACCAGCCGGATCGGAAACTTGCGCGCCGTGTCGAGCGCCGTCAGGCCGCCGCCCGAGGTGATCATGAACAGCGGACAACCGACGCCGCGCTCCTTCAGCGCCTTGTCGAGCCGGCCGAGATAGCGGTCCATCACCGGTTGCACGTAGGCGTTGGCGACCGCGGTCGACCAGCGCTCGTACTCGCGAATCTCGGGCGAGACTTCGCTCGACAGCGTGATCGAAATGCCGGGCAGCATCTCGGCCAGGATGTCGCGCGTGCGCCGCTCGTGCTTGCCGTCGAGATAGGCATGCATGTAGCCGATGGCGATCGCTTCGATGCCGGCGGCCTTCAGTTTGGGGGCGAGAGCGCGTACCGCCGCCTCGTCGAGCGGAATCAGTACGTTGCCGCGGCCGTCCATGCGCTCGGGGATGCCGAATCGCAGGTCGCGACCGACGAGCGGCGGCGGCTTGACCATGAAGATGTCGTACTGCTCGAAGCGATGCTCGAAGGCGATCTCGATCGAATCGCGGAAACCTTCGGTCACGATCAATGCGGTCTTGGCGCCCTTGCGCTCGATGATGGCGTTGGTGGCAAGCGTTGTGCCGTGGATGATCAAGCCGAAGTCGCCCGGCTTGGCGCCGGAGAGCTTCATGATCTCCGTCATACCGGTCAGCACGCCTTCTTCCGGCGCGCGCGGCGTAGTCAGCACCTTGGTGCTGGTGCGCTTGCCGTTCCATTCAAGGCAGAGGTCGGTGAACGTGCCACCGATGTCGACTGCCAGCCTTGCCTTATCCATCGCGTAAGTTCCTCTCTACGCTGCGGTATGTTGAATATTGCCCCCGAGATAGGCCTGCCGGATGCGCTGGTCGGTGCGCACTTCTGCGGCCGGGCCCTCCATGAAAAGCCGTCCCTGTTCCATGACCAATGCGCGATCCGAGATCAACAGCGCGCCGCGCACATTCTGTTCAACCACCAGCACGGTGACGCCCGCCGCAGCGATGCGCTGCACGGTCGAGAAGACGTCGCCCTGCATCTTGGGCGACAGGCCGAGCGACGGCTCGTCGAGCAGCAGCAGCGCCGGCTCGACCAGCATGACCATCGCCATCTCCAGAATCTGCTGCTCGCCGCCCGACAGGTTGCCGGCGTCGGTACGCCATTTCTGGCGCAGCATCGGAAACAGCCCCGTGACCCGGCCGATCGCGGCGTCGTGCCGGGCGCCGGGCAGCGTGTAGCAGCCCATCTTGAGGTTCTCGGCGACTGACATCGACGGGAAGTTGCAGCGCCCCTGGGGCACGAAGCCGACCCCGCGCTTCAGCCGCTCCCAGGGCGGGAGACGCTCGATTGTCTCGCCCTTGAAGACGATCTGGCCTGAGAAGAAACGGTTTGTGCCGTAGATGGCGCGCAGCAGCGTCGACTTGCCGGCGCCGTTGCCGCCGATCAGGGTCGTGATCGAGCCCGGCAGCAGTCGGGCGGAGAAATCCCGCACGATCGGGTTGTCGCCGTAACCTGCCGTGACCTTGACCAGTTCCAGGGCGGGTTCGGTCATGCCGCGCCCCGCATCTCGGCCTCGGCCATCTCCGGCGTCATGCCGAGATAGGCTTCGAGCACGCGCGGATCGGTATGGATCGCCGCCGCGCTGTCCTCCGCGAGCTTTCGGCCCTGATCGAGCACGATCACCTTGTGGCAGAGATTGGTGATGAACTCGACATTGTGCTCGACGATCAGGAAGGTTTCGCCCGCCTGGTTGAGCTGGCGCAACGCGACCTCGATCTCGCGGATGCGGCTGGGATTGACGCCGGCGACCGGCTCGTCGAGCACGACGATCTTGGGGTGCGGCATCAGCGCCGCCGCCAGCGCCACCAGCTTCTTCTGACCGTAGGACAGGATGCCGGTCTCGATCTCGTAGTAGCGCCTGAGGCCGATCAGCTCGACCAGCTTCAGGGCGCGGGTTTCGGCGGCGGCGACGGCGTCGCGGTAGCGCTTCGTGCGCAGAAACTCGTCGACCCAGGTGGCCGGGTCGAACTGCTGATTGGCGATGGCGAGATTGTCGCGCAGCGACAGGCGTTCGTAGATGCGTACGGTCTGGAAGGTGCGCATCAGGCCGGCACGGGCGATGTGATGGGCGACCCGGCCGGTGATGTCGATTCCGCCCAGCACGACCCGGCCGCCGTCGAGCTTCTGGAAGCCCGAGATGCAGTCGATCGCCGTGCTCTTGCCGGAACCGTTGGGGCCGATCAGGCCGGTGACGCTGCCGGCTTCGACCGCAAAGGAGACGCCGTCCAGCGCATGCACGCCGGCATAGGACTTGCGCAGCTCACTGACCTCGAGGATCGCGCTCATCGCAGGGACTCGCGCAGCCGGGCGAGGCGGCGCTCACGCAGCCAGCCCGCAACGCCGGACGGCATGACATACATCGCCACGACCAGGATCACGCCGTAGATGATCATGCGGAAGTCGGCGGAGAAACGCAGCACCTCGGGCAGGGCAGAGAGCGCGATGCCGGCGGCGACAACGCCCCAGAAGCTGCCCGCACCGCCGATGATCACGATGATCAGGAAGGTCTGCATGTAATAGAAGTCGAGGAAAGTCGGGTCGATGATGCCGAGATGGAAGCTGTAGACGCCGCCCGCCGCGCCGGTGATTGCGGCGCTCAGCACGAAGGCGGAGAGCTTGTAGGGCACCGGCGAGATGCCCTGGGCCCGGACCAGCGGTTCGTTCTGCTTGATGGCTACCAGGGTGCGGCCGATGCGTGAGCTGCACAGCGCGTAGAGCAGGGCGAGCATCGCCACCGAGAAGCCCCAGGCGATCCAGTAGAAGTGCAGCGTACTGGAGAAGCGGAAGCCGAAGGCCTGGGGCGCCGGAAGGTTCGGAATGCCGAGCGGCCCGCGGGTCAGCGAGACCCAGTCGCGCGCCACGAGCGTGACCAGCAGCGCGAAGGTAAGCGTCACGATCACGAAGGCGTGCCGGTTGGTGCGCAGCGTGGGATAACCCACGACTAGGGCCACCGCCGCGTTGATCGCGGCCGCCGCGGCGACGCCGATCCAGAAATTGCCGCCGAAGGTCACGACGGTAAGCGCCGAGGCGTAGCCGCCGATGCCCCAGAAACCGAGCTGGGCGAAGGACAGAAGTCCGGTGAATCCGTAGATCAGGTTCAGAGACGCCGCCGCTACCGTGAAGATCAGCGCCGAGATGCCCACGCCCACGATGTAGTGTGAACTGGTCACCAGTGGCAGAGTGGCCGCGGCGAGCGCGGCCAGCACCGCGAGCGGCAAGGGGGAAGGCGCCTTCATCCCACCCTCATGCCGCCGCGCTTGAACAGGCCGTCGGGCCGCATGAACAGGATCGCGATCATGATCACGAACACCGCGGCTTCCTGCCAGAC